>JAYVZN010000042.1:0-33240 GCA_043783305.1 Betaproteobacteria bacterium | reverse complement strand
TGTTCCCCGTTGTTGGCGCTCTCGGGCCCGTAAGCGCTGCCCAGAACACTCGATGCCGTCGCTACTCCGCCATTGGACTGTAAGGCTACATTGGTGCGAATCACCGGTGCCGCATTGACCGTCAGCAGAATGCTGCGATTAACCACCGCCAATCCATCCGAGACCGCCACATTAATCATAACAGCCGTACTCGTGCTTACCTTTGCCGGTGTGTATATTGGATTAGCAATAGCGCTGTCGTTGAGGCTCCCGCCACCCGACAATATTGTCCACCGATAACTTAACGGCAAGGGGCCATCCGCGTCGCTGGCAACGACTTGCAGTTGGCTGGTTGTATTGTCCAGTAAAGTTTGTGGGCTAGCTGTCAGGGCGCCGATGATGGGTGCGGTATTGGTAATAGTGACGCTAATGGTGGCAATATTCGAATCGACGGTGCCGTCGTTTACCACGTAAGTGAAGCTATCGCTGCCCGTTATATTGACTTGCGGGGTATACGTGAAGGCTCCTGTCGCGGCATTCATGCTGGCTGTGCCGCGTGTACCCTGGCTCACAATACGGTAGGTCAAGGGGTCGTTGTCTTGATCGGTTGCGGCGGCGATACCGTTAACCAGGGTATTCGAGGGCGTGGAAATGCTGCCGTTTTGAGCAACCGGGGCATGATTCAAGCAAGTCGTGCTATTCACCGCGCCGCTGCCGTCAAGCTTGAAGGTAATATTGGCCGCACAACCGGCGGTGATTCTAATCACACTTGCCGTACCGGGAGTGCTGCCTTGGAAGGCAACCGGCGTGATCGGGTGCGGTGCTAAAAACGAAGCCGAAGAACTATTCGCGGCATAAGGCCCGACACTGGAGCCCCCGGTAAAATTAGTTTGAATCGATTCGGCATTCAAAGTGTAGTTGCCGGGCGGTAACAGCATGCGATAAAAGCCGGTGCCCTCTGTGAGAAAATCCGAAACGGAGCTATACACTTTACCGCTTGTGGTTTCTTTCACCCAGATATTCGCACCTAGAATCGGTACCGCATTCGTTTGCGTGAATACGCCGGTCAGCGTGCCATACGCCGTACTGATACCAGTTGGGTAAAGCGCGCTGATCGCCGCTATATCGTCCTCGTGTAATGAAGCGAGGCTGCGAAACGCAATGGGATACATTAGCGCATAGTTGGCACTCGCTAGGCTTTGGGTATTATCCAGTTGGGTATGGTCGAGCCCGATAAAATGTCCGAGTTCATGTGCCAACACCACCACTAACGTATTGTCGGATATAGAAAGCGAGCCATTGATTACCGCCTCGCCTTCCGCAAAAGTCGCGGTCGAGGTGAAATAGGCGGAACCGGCAAAACCTAGAATACTGTTCTTTGCCCCAACACCGAATAGGCTGTCGGTAATACTGCCGTCTGTGTCGTAAATCACCGGATTTAAACCATCACTGTATTTGCTGAGATACGTCGTATAGTTCGCGGCAGTTACATCCACCGGCAGGTCTGCACCGCGATTCAGTGTAACGGTCGCCGTTGGTACATTATTCCAAAGGGCAAAGGCTTGCATCAGCAGGGCATCGGCTTGCGCTTTAGTGCGGATGCCCAGATTGCCTTGATCAAGATTCATGCTGATGTTCTGCCCGCCATTCGGGTAGGTGACCGGCACCCGCCCTGTAGGGCCGGCAAGATCTAATGGGCCACCGGCAAAAGCGGTAACACCTACGCCGCAAATTGTCGCCAGCAGAAAAAATTGCGCCAGTATTTTTTGCATGGCGTTACTCCAGGCCGCGCAAAATAGCGCGTAAATCGTCAAGCCGCAGCTCGGTGCGCGCCTTGGCATTCGTCGGTAATTCTCTATCCGACATTGCGCGCAATTTATCGGCAACACGGCTCGGCATTTTACTCTGCGCCATATTTTCCATGAGATCGCCAACGTCGCGGCCATTGCTGACGATGCGCTCACCGGCACCGTCAATCTTCATCGTAAACATCCCCTGGCTCAACCCAATTGGCGACGAATAGCCCAATTTTGACACCGGCGGTAAGAAGACAACATAGCGCTGACCCACCTCAAACTGCGGTACGCCTGGAATTCGAACACGGAGATCGGCATCCGGCAGATGGCCGCCAACTTGTTTAATCGTATAGCTACGCCCCAAGGTTCCTTTGTAAGTTTCCAGCACTTCAAAAGTCGTATAGGTTGCCACCCGACCACTTTGCTGATCCATCTCAACCGTGTTGCTTAAGCACTCCCCTAAGAAAATAAATTTGGCATCGCCCTGCAAGCGCTCCAACCCGAGCGGTAACACCGTCGCGGCAAAAATACTGCCACTAAGCGCCAAGACACCCAAAAATATGGATATGAATCTAGCCTGAATATTCGTGATCACGGTACTAGTACTCCTCGGCAACGGTTTAATTTTTAAAAATACCACATTACTTAACTTAAAAATGGAGCCAACTAAGATTGGGGCCGCTCCTAAAATTTAGTTTATTTTAAAATCACAACTTAACTTCTTGATAACACCCGTTTGGGTCGTACCCATTTTGCCCATATTAACCCTGTAAACAACAAATAAAAAAACAAAAATCCCAAACGGGTTTCATCAATCAAGCTATCAATCAGCCCCACACCCAAAAATGCAGCCAGCGCAACAAACAAACTTAACCCCGTGACATCTCCATCCCAGGCCGAGCGCGCTAGCCGCTTCAGCACTATAAAAATCAGCACTATAAAAATCGACAAGCCCAGCAGCCCTTGCTCAAATAAAATATGGAGAAATAAATTTTTCTCATGCCAAGGTAAATGGCTGTCGGTCGAAAAAAACCAATGCTGCATGCCTTGCGTAAAATCTCCATTCCGCACCAAATTGTGACCCGCATCATCGCGCAGGCTGATGTGATCAATATTCAATACGCTCCCCGTTCGAGGGTTTAGCAATGCCAATTTTACCGGTCTTGAGAAGAGTGTGCCGGATGCACCTAGCTTGGCGGCGCTGAATTCCAGTTGGTAGTGCGCCCACTGCGTCAGTGCCGTTGTTGGCTTTACCCGACCCCATACACATTCAAAAGAATACAATAACGCTTTCTCGCACAACGAGACGCTTAATTCGGCTAGGTTGATATTAGCGGCCAAGTCCAGGCTGAGCGTATAGTGCCGCGCCGGCTGCACTGGAAGAATTTGCTCGAAATACAGGCTTTCTCCTCCACCCAGTCGTAAATATACATTTTTATTCTGTGTGGCAAAAGCATAGGTAGCCGGTCGTTCCGGCGCTTTCGAGCCCCAATAATAGGCCGACGGAAAACTACCCAAACCGGCACCGATCAGCACACCGCCGCGACGTACTAAAATCTGCCATGCATCCTGCCAATGCGCTACCCGCGTATCAAGATCGTGCTCCGATGTGGCGATACGCGATTGATTAAATTGACTGCTGAAGATGGGCCATGCTGTTAGCGCCGCAAGACTCAGCGTACCAACTAATAACGCGAGGCCCATTCGCTTTAACTTCCCTTCGATCCATAGCAGGCGCGCAAAACCCAGGACGGTCGCCACGGTTACAAACACGAAGGCAGCCTGTCCACCGCGTGAAAATGTCACCATGACGCTATACGCGACGAGGGCATACAAAACAGCGCCGGTCAGGAATACGCCAACACTGCGTTTTTGCCAGACCCAAAGCATCACGAAAGATAGTGCTATCACCAAATAAGCTTCAATATAAGCACCGCCCACATGCATCCCGGGAAAAGAACCGGTAATCCGGTAATCAGTTTCAAAATTGAGTAAGCCGGGGAAAGTGCGGCGCTCCCACAAGACGTAGATGACTTCCAATGCAGCCCCTAAGCTCATTCCAATCGCTAGGTGACGCGATGCACGCGCCGGATCTCGCCACTCCCGCCGCAGTAGCGGAAGAAACAACAAAGCAAACAAAATGCCTTTTACATTGCGGAGTGCGTTATAGGGACTGGTGTAACTGGCAAATGCATTTAGATCCAAGGGTGCCAGCGGTAGCACGCCAATGCCCACACCAATGATCGTCGATAGCGCAAATGCCGCCAGCCATAATTTATTCGGGAAAATGGGCAAGCGTTCACTGACCGCCTGTGTGCAATACCGTAGATAACCAACCCCCAGCGTGACTAAGAGCAACGTATCGAACTCACTCCAAAACAAACGGCCCGTCCAAGGTGTAAAGTCCAATAACGGCAATAGCGTTAAAACCAGCACCACCGTCAAACCGGGAAAGCGCCAAATCAACAAGCCGTACCCCAGTAACGCTAGAAAAACAAAACCCGCACCGAGTGGATTGGTCAGCGCCGCCGCACTCGCTAAAATGAGCGCCGATAGCCCTAGTAAAAACCAACCCCAATGCACAGGCCGCACCGAATGCAATGTGTTATTTACAGACTCTACGCGCGATGGTTTGAGTAAAGACGGCGCATTAGCACACAACAAACTCAGCAGCCGGTACGCGCTTGCCGCGGCGGTTGCCGCGATCAGAATATTCGTCGGATCCGGATGTTGATTCGCCATAAACAATTTACCGCTCTCAATCAAACCGGCTACGAGTGTGGCCCACAATGCCGACAAAACCCATCCGCGCTCAGGCACCGAGCTTAGTCTCGACCAGCGCCATCCCCAGACCGCAAGTCCCAGCGGGAGGTACAATCCAAATTGATGTAATAGGCTCACCAAGGCTTCTGTTTCGGTCGTGAAATAGTGGTAGTAAAAAGGCATGAAATGTACACCGGGAAGGCGCGCAAATCCTGCGTACAAGCCCAACCAGCTTTCGGCAAACCAGTGATTTAACCAAGCAACGACCAGCAGATACGGGAACCCACAGAACCACACCGCCATACGCACCCACGGGCGCAACCAATGCCAATCGACATCGCGCGCATAGCGCATTACGCCCGCACCCAACAGAAAACCTAAACCGCGCGATATGACGGACACGCCTTGGCTAATCCCCGTCGCAATGGTTAGCTGCAATAATTCAATCAAAATACCCAACAACAAACCCGCAACACCGGCTGCCGCCAAGGAGGATCGGCGCGAGCCGAAAGCCAACGCGCCCAAAGGGCTAACGACCAATATTTCGCCCAGCACATTCAACCAACAATGGTTGGAGCAGATTGGTGCAATCAGCCAACCCGCTTTTTGCGCAATCGAAGCCCGCCATTCATCGGCCGAGAGCAGGAAATCATACGGAAATAAAGCCAAAACGATGTAACCCAAGGCGTACACGAGCAACAATGCGTAACGCGAGTGCTCACCGCCCTGCCAAATCGCCCGCCATAAATCTTGCAGGCGCACTCCTCCAAATAACCAGGCCGCAGCGCCGAATAAAGTGCCCAGAACTTCTGCGTACAAATCATTTTGTGAAACGGTACGCGGGGGGAAAAATAATTGAGTGAATTCGACCCCGGTTGCGACTACCGACCCAAACAACCAAGCCAGCGCGATGCCGATCAACCCTACCGCAACGCGGCGGCTACGCCCCACCAGCAAACCGCTCAGGAAAAAACCGAGCGGCATGTAAAGTAGTAAATTAGCGACCCAATCTGCGCGTTGCTCCACACCCAAATTTAGCCAGGGGATTGATTGAAAACTAGTCCACGCAACCGCGAAATTCAGCGGCTTGAAGTTAAACGGCAGCAAGCTGCCGTACACGACAAAAAATAGGTAGCCGAGTGTCAATAACCATAGGCCACGCTTGGGCGGTTGGTCCTGGTCTTGTACGTTCACAGAAGCCCCACTTTATTTTCTTTATTTTGCATCTACGATAAGACGTGTTGATATTGCTTTGCGCTGTCGTTCGATTTTCTAGTCCGCTATTATAGGCAAGGGTGCATAAACCGAAGTGGATTATAATCAGTGGCTTTTAAAGCCTAATTTTCAGCACCACGCCCTTAAAAATGGACTTACCCAATTTACTCTATCGTGCGCTGGGTCGCTTATTGTCACCGGCGGGAAGTCGCGCTCGGTTAACTATTCTCATCTACCATCGCGTCCTGGCCGAAACCGACCCTATTTTTCCCAATGAACCCACCCGCGTCGGTTTTGACCAACAGATGATGCGGTTAAAAAAAGTATTTCATGTTTTGCCATTGCAGGAAGCGATTACACGCTTGCAAACCGGCACGCTCCCGGCGCGCGCCGCCTGCGTTACATTTGATGACGGTTATGCCGACAATCTAACCTTGGCCGCACCGATCCTAAAAAAACACAACCTACCGGCCACGTTTTTCATCGCTACCGCTTATTTAAATGGGGGGCGTATGTTTAACGACACGGTGATTGAAGCCATCCGTCTTTCGCCTTTAAGTACGTTAAATTTAGCGTCGCTGGGTTTTGGTTGTTTTGATATTTCCAGCCATGCGGCGAAAGCAAAAGCGATTGACCAAATTTTGCCGCAAGTAAAATATCTAGCGTGGGATGTGCGTACGCAAACCGTCGCGCGTATTGCGGCACTAGCGCAGTGCGGCCCATTACCCGATGACCTCATGATGACGACCGAGCAACTTCAAGCATTGCATGCAATGGGCATGACGATCGGCGGGCATACCGTGCATCACCCCATCTTGGCTCAGCTCGACGCGAATACCGTGCGGCAAGAAATTTCAGAAGGGAAAAAATTTTTAGAGCAAACCTTGAACACCCGTATTCGGTTGTTTGCCTACCCCAACGGCAAACCCGGAACGGACTACCTGCCGGAACAAGCCGCTATCGTGCGCGACCTTGGGTTTGATGCCGCCGTGTCTACGCAATGGGGTTCGGCTCAGCAATCCAGCGATGTGTTTCAGTTACCGCGCTTTACACCTTGGTCACCGAAATCTTCGCGCTTTGTCCCGATGTTGCTCTCCAACCTGCGACGCTAGCAGTGTCTTTGCATCGACAGCAGCGCTAAGCACTCGGGCAAAAATCGATTTGCTTAAACCAGGACTTCGAGTGGTGCCGGATGCCCGAGAAATGCAACCGGGCTCGCCGTCAAACCGTACGCGCCCGACTGCAACACCACGATCAAATCGCCGACTTCTGCATGGCCCAGTTCCATTTTATCGCCCAGCACATCCAGCGGTGTACAGAGCGGCCCCACGGCGGAGGCACTACTGGGTTCACCGCTTGGATTTACACGATTACCCACTAATACCGGGTAATTTTTGCGGATCACTTGGCCAAAATTACCCGAAGCCGAAAGATGGTGATGCAACCCGCCGTCGGTAACGAGAAATAGTTGGCCGCGCGATTCCTTGCGATCAATCACACGGCTCACGTATATCCCGGCTTCTCCCACTAAATAGCGTCCCAACTCGATTACAAACTCGGCCTCGGGGAAGTCGCGCTGCGCCTGCGGCACCAAGCCGCCCAAGTGATCGCCCACCGCCTGCAAATCAAAGCGTTGTTCTCCTGGAAAATAAGGAATGCCAAAACCACCGCCTAAATTAAGCAACCGCACTGGGCCAGGAGCGTCCTGCGCTAAGCGGCGCGCCAGCTCAAACGTGTTGCGCTGCGCTTCCATAATGGCATCGGCGCGTAAATTCTGTGAACCGGAAAAAATATGAAATCCATAAAATTCGAGCGATAGTTGTTTCATGCGCGCCAACAGCGTCGGCACGCGCTCGGCATCCACGCCAAACTGCTTCGGCCCACCGCCCATTTTCATGCCTGCCGTTTTCAATTCGAAATCCGGGTTCACACGTACCGCCGCCTTGGGGCGTAAACCCATTTCCGCACCGACGCGCGCCAGAATTTCCATTTCGCGTTCGGATTCCAGATTCACCACAATGCCCGCAGCAGCAGCGCGGCGTAGCTCGGATTCGGTTTTACCTGGGCCAGCGAAGCTGATCTTGTCCGGCGGCATGGTGGTGTCCAGCACAACCTTTAATTCGCCCGCTGAAGCCACATCGAAACCATCGACCAAGCCCGCGAAATGCTGCACGATGGCCGGCATTGGATTGGCTTTCATGGCGTAATGCAAATGAATTTCCGGCGGCAGTGCCGCGCGCAATTGCGCTACGCGTGCGGTGATTAGTTGCCGGTCATAGGCATAAAATGGTGTGCTGCCGACGCGCTCGGCTAAGCGCGTGAGCGGTATACCGCCGACCACTAGCTCGTTATCACAGATCGGAAACAAAAGGGGGGATGCATGGATCGGGGCTGTCATGACGCAATCTCCGTAAAGCCGTGTTGATGTTCCAGCGCGAGTGCCTTGCGGTCGATCTTACCATTGGGGTTACGTGGTAAGGGTGAATCGCGCAGCACAATCTGCGCCGGCACCATGAAGGCCGGTAACTGTTGCTTACACGCACTCAACAAGGCATCCGCAACGCCTGCGTTACCCTCCTTTGCGTAGGCCACCAAGAATACCGCCTGCCCCAACACCGGATGCGGCACACCAAACGCAGCCACTTCAGCGACCAGTTCCGTGGCGTACACCACTTCTTCTACTTCGGTCGGGCTCACGCGATAGCCCGAGGTTTTGATCATCTCATCGCGCCGCCCGACGAAGTATAAAAAACCTTCATCGTCCATTTTTACGGTATCGCCGGACCATACCGCCATTTCCGGAATCGGCAATCCGGAGAGTTGCCCCGGCGCGGGCCGGAAGCGTTCGGCTGTTTTCTTTGGGTCGTTCCAATAACCCAAGGCCACGTGTACGCCGCGATGCACTAACTCACCCGACTCGCCCGGCATGCAAGATGTTCCGTCTTCGCGCACCACCATAATTTCGGCATTCGGAATCGCTTTACCCATCGACTCCGGACGACGGTCCACCTCGTCCGGTGGTAAATAGGTAGAACGGAAAGCCTCGGTGAGACCATACATCAAAAATGGCTTCATCTTCGGTGCCCGCGCTCTCAGCGCCGCCAATGTGGCGGTGGGCATGGCTCCGCCGGAATTGGTGATGTAACGCAAATGTTCGTCGATGCCCACCGGCCAATCGATCTGCGCCAGTTGTACCCACAGGGGTGGCACGGCGGCAAGGCCGGTAATTTTTTCTTTCTCCAGCAGACGAATCACGTCACGCGGAAACAGATAATTCATCAGCACTACGCACGCCCCAACCTGAAAAGCGGTCGTCAACTGGCTCAAGCCATAGTCAAAGCTCAGTGGGAGAACCGATAGAATGCGATCACCCGCGTGGTTTTCTAAATACGCGGATACGCTGGCCGCGCCCGCCACCAAATTGCGGTGTGACAGCACCACGCCCTTCGGCTGGCCGGTGCTGCCCGAGGTATAGAGGATAGCCGCCATGTCGGTGTCAATCATGCGGTGCGGCGCGACCCTAGGCGTGGCGGTACGATCCGACCAAGGCACTCGATCTGCGCTCCTAAACGGCGCCGGCATCGTGTCGCCGCAAAGGATCAGCGTACGCAGATCATGGCATGTCGACAGCGAGGGGCGAAGCATGTCCAAACGTTCCGGCGTTGTCACCAGAATGCGCACGTTGCAGTCGCGTAGGATGTGCGCAACCTGCTCGGGTTTGAGAAGCGGATTCACCGGTACAAACACACCGCCCGCCGCCGCTGCGCCGAACAACGCGATCACCGTATCCACGCGCTTATCCAGGTACACGGCGACTCGCTCGTGGCGAGCAAGCCCGTACGCAAGGAACAAATTGGCGGCCGCATCCATTTCGGCCTCCAGCGCTTGGTACGTTAACGCCTTACCGGTTTCACGCAGTGCAGCCGCGTGGCCATTGCCGACCGCCTGGGCTCGCACTAGATCTTGAATTAATGCCGACATTTTTTCCAGCCCTCTATGATAAGACAACGGCGGAATGCTGTATCTTCGGGGTTTTTCAGATGATACCGCGTTCCGCATCGTGTAAGCTTCGTTTCTTCAACGCCCAGCGTTTCAGTCGTAAATTCGCAGGCCCCGTATAATATATAGATGAATCACGGCTCGATATCCCAAACCGTACTCGTACTCGATGCCGACATGGTGTCCGCGTTGGCTACCGCGCGATCTTTACGCCGCTATGGCTTAACCGTCGATGTCGCAAGCGCTGCGGAACGGGCGATTGCGACCTATTCCAACACCGTGAATCGTTGCTTTCGCTACCCGGACCCGCTTACGGACGAACCGGGTTTCATCGAGTGGCTAGTACGTCGCACCACCGAAACGACTTATGCGCTGGTTATCCCGATAACGGAAAGAACCGTTATCCCGATTGCAAACCATCGCGCACGTTTTAACCAAACCCGGCTGGCGATTGCATCCGACACCGCTTTAAATGCCGCCTTGGATAAAGCTCGCACACTTGCACTTGCACACGACTTAAATATCGCCGCGCCGCATAGCGTGCAAATTGGGCACGCGGATCACCTCGCGCCGCGTACCGCACAATTTGGATTTCCCATCGTGGTTAAGCCGGCGCGGTCTTTCGGCACACAGAACAATCAGCGTACCCAGCTCAGCGTTGACTACGCGTTCAACGCAAACGAATTACGCGCGAAAACTATTCATGCCCTGCGCTACGGCGCGGTCTTGTTGCAAGAATATGTCGGCGGACAAGGCGTTGGCATTGAACTCATCGCCGACAACGGCAAAATTGTATATGCCTTCCAGCATCGGCGCCTGCATGAAGTACCGCTGACGGGCGGCGGGAGCAGTTTACGCATTAGCGAAGCCGTCGATCCCGCCCTGCTCGATGCATCCAGCCAATTAATGCATGCACTGGCCTGGCATGGTGTTGCGATGGTGGAATTCAAACGCAATCCGGACAGCGGGCGCTTTAGCCTGATGGAAATCAACGGACGATTTTGGGGTTCACTGCCACTGGCAATCGCTGCCGGTGCCGACTTTCCCGCCATGCTCTACGAGCTGATGGTTGACGGTGCCGTGCGCTCTAGGCCGCCCGCACGAAACGGAATCTATGGACGCAACTTGGCCCGTGACCTCTACTGGACCGAGCTCGTATTGCGCCGCGAAGGACCTGCCGGTTTAGTCCGTTTTCCAACGCGCGGACAAATATTCAAGGATGCACGGCTCTTTTTTTCGCCCCGGCATCACCTGGATGTTCAAACGTGGCGCGATCCGCGTCCCGGCATCATTGACGTTTGGCTCATCGTTAAGGCACAAATTCAGCGCGCGATGCGCTTAATGGCGGAACGACGTCTCGCACGGCGATTGCAAAAATCGTGGGAAAATGGCGAAGTTGCGCGACGATTACGTGCCGCACACCAAATACTGTTTTTGTGCTACGGCAACATCAACCGCAGCGCCTTGGCCGAACGCTGCTTCCAAGCACGGTATCCAGGCATGGCAATTGCGTGTGTGTCCGCTGGATTTCACGCGGAAGCGGGGCGCCCGGCCGATCCGGTCATGATTGAAGTTGCCGAAAAATTGGGCATTACTCTGGGCGACTGGCATTCCCACCGCTTAAATAAAGACATGATGGAACACTCGGATATAATTTTCGTAATGGAGCGACAACATTATCAGCGCATTGCAAACAGCTACCCTGCTGCTTTGCCGCGAACATTCCTGCTCGACCCGCGTGGAGATATCGACGATCCTTACGGAAAATCGCCGGAAATTTACGCCGACTGCGCCCAAAAAGTCAGCGCTTGTATTGAGCGCATAGCCCTGCTTTTAGCTTCTCCGGTAGACCCTCAGGCGCACGTCTAAAAACCCATGGACTTCAGCATCATTATCCCTTCCCGCAACCGCCCGGAGCTACTGCGCCAGGCTATTGCTTCCGTGTTAAAGCAAACACACGCCTCCTTTGAAATATTGGTGGTTAACGACGGCTCGGACGGCGTGAATGAACAAGCCTATCGCAATCTCGCGGCAGACACCGGCGAACCAGTGCGTTTTATCCACTTACAGCAATCCAGGAATGGTCATGGCCCAAGCGGCGCAACCAATCGCGGCGCGGATTTAGCCCAGGGCGATTACGTGTGTTTTCTGGATGACGATGACTACTGGACTGACCCCGATCATCTCCAGCGTGCGTTCCATTGTCTACAGCAGCATCGCGCCGATGCCGATGTGTACTTTTCTAACCAGCAGGCTTTTTTAAACGATGTTCCAGTGCCGGGCTCGATTTGGTTAGAATCTTTAGGTGAAAAGGTGCAGGCACAAAGCCGCCCGGAGCAGGCGGGAAGTTACCTGGTCACGCTCGATCAACTCATGGCTAATCCGGGATTTTGTCATTTGAATACGACCATCGTCAGCCGCGATTTGTATGTGCGGATCGGCGGTATGGATGAAAACATACGTTACGAGAACGATCTTGATTTTTATTTACGCATCATCGATAACGCGCGTGGCATCCGTTTTTACCCAGGTACTGTGTCTCGGCATAATGTCCCCGATACCCATAAAATGTTTAATGCGTCGACCGCATTAAACCCGTATCAAAAAATGTTATTTCGCGCCTATGTCTGGGATAAAGCCTTGTTGTTTTCCCGCTCACCCGTTATCCAACGCGTTGCCGCCCGAAATAAGAGCTATGCCTTAAAAAAAATGGCTACGCAGCTCGCACAGGACAATCGATTTACCGAAAGTTTTTTCTATGCGCGTCAAGCATTAGCATTCGGGTTAAATGTTAAATGGCTGGGTTATTGCTGCTACCTGGGGCTACGCGCGCTTGGGCGATGACCACCATTATTTATTTGTAAAGGTTTAAAACATGATTGTCATAGGCTTAGGTTCCGGTCGCACCGGAACCGCATCGATGTCCCATCTTTTTAACAGCCAAAAAGATGCTATTTGTTTTCATGAACTCAACCCGACCGGAGCGGTTTTTGAAGGCAACCCCCAGCCGATACTCAATACGATTCATGAGTTTCAGCGCATTCTCGACGGCGGCGCAACACACTTGCTGGCGCTGGATTACTCGCGCCCGGCTTCGGTGGCACGCCATGCCGATTTAAAGCAGAGGAGTCGGGTCGGACTGATTGGGGACATTGCTTATTATTATCTGAAGTACGTCGACGATATCCTGGCGGTTAATCAAAACGTACGCTTTGTCTGTATAAAGCGAGAGCAGCAGCAGACCGTCGACAGTTGGATTTCAAAATCAAGCATTCCGCGCTGGCTTTCCTTGCAAATTGCGGATCGGTTTAAGGCTTTGATTACGCGCACGCCGTTTCATGAGAGCAAAAATTTTTGGCAAGTGCACGACGGTTCCGTTTGGCAGCCCGATCCTGTCTGGGATAAAACTTTCCCGAAATTCGAAGCCGCCTCCAAACGTGAAGCCATCGAGAAATACTGGGAATATTACTATGCTGAAGCAGAAATTTTAGCCGCCCGCCACCCGACTCACTTTAAAATTTTTGATATTTCAATGATGAGCCATCCGAATAGCCAACGCGAAATTTTAAAATTTATCGGACTCAACGAATCGGACATGGTGCTGCGCGATAAATTTCATGCGCACAAAAGTAGCGGCGACTAAAATTGCATCACAAAGCCTAATTTTTTAAAGCGGCGGATTAAATCAACCCCACAAAACGGACTTGGAGAAAATAGTGGACCCCTTAGAAATAGCCCGAGAAATTTTGCGCAGCAACCTTCAGCTCGGCGCACGTGCCGATCAGATGAAACGCGACACCACCTTGATGGGAAGTCTGCCCGAATTTAATTCGCTGACGGTTGTCGGTTTAATCGCCGCCGTTGAAGAACAAACCGGAAACACCGTCGACGATGATGAGATCAGCGCCGACATCTTTGAAACCGTTGGCACTTTTACTGACTTCATTGCGGGCAAAATGGCATAATCCCGATGCGTGTGAATGCATCGACTGCATTTACTCAGCAAAAATTAGCTGACCGGAGTTTGCATGGCAGGCAGGGTAAGTCCGAAATTTCTTGATGGCGCTTCAGGTCGCTTATTCACGCTGTACTTCGCGCCGACCACGCCGATTCGAGGTGCTATTCTTTATCTCCCGCCGTTTGCGGAAGAAATGAATCGCTGTCGCGCTTTGGTTTCTGCGCAAGCCCGCGCGCTCGCCAACCGCGGCTATGCGGTCATGCTGCTCGATCTATACGGCACCGGTGATAGCGGCGGCGAATTAACCGACGCAACCTGGGATGCCTGGCGCTCCGACGTGGTCAGCGCCGCCAACTGGCTGCACAATACTTGCGGTGCTGCGGTCACGCTTTGGGGTTGCCGTCTGGGCGCCTTGCTCGCGGCTGACGTGGCCGGTCAAAACCCCGGCCAATACACGCGCCTGCTTTTATGGCAACCTGTTATCGACGGTAAACTGTTCATGACACACACGCTGCGACAACGCGTCGCATTTCTCATGGGTCAAGGACTCCCCCCGGAAACGACGGAGCAAATGCGCACCCAATTGCAGACCGATACCGCTCTTGTGATATCCGGCTACGTCCTTCCCGGCGCGCTCTGCAATGCAATCGATCAAATGCACATTGCGCAGTGTTCGTTGAGCCATGCGCACATCGATTGGCTGGAAAATGTTTCCGAACCGGGCAAACCATTATCCATCGGTAGCCAAAAAACCATTGATCGCTTGCGCTCACAAGGCGCAGCAGTCGCGGTACACCCCTTTTGTGCGCCGCCGATCTGGCAATTACACGAGCGCGACGAGGCCCCGGATCTCCTCGAAAAAACAACAGCATTATTTGAGTGTATTGCATGAACGTAGAAGAAATCGCATGCGTATTCGCGTGTCAAGACACGCCGCTTATCGGCATTGTGCACCGACCGGAACATCCGGCACGGCGTGGTGTGCTGGCGATGGCCGCAGGCGGCCCGCAATACCGCGCGGGCTGTTGCCGCCAACTCGTCTACATGGCGCGCGCCTTGTCGGCACAAGGTATCCCGGTGATGCGTTTTGACTATCGCGGCATGGGTGACAGCGGCAGTGAGTTTCGCGGGTTTGAGCAGGTAGAGGATGACCTTGCCGCCGCGTTGGCCGCCTTCACTCAGGCCGTACCCGAACTTAACGAGGTGGTTCTTTGGGGCGGGTGTGATGCGGCCTCAGCCGTTCTGATCAACGCATATTGCTACCCCATCGTTACGGGTCTCATCCTCGGCAACCCTTATGCACACTCCGATGAAACACGCGCCGCAGTGGAGCGTCAGTATTATCTGGCCCGGTTGTTCGACAAAGCGCTCTGGGTCAAGATTTTGAAATTGGAGTTTAACCCGCTCCCCGCCATGCGCTCTATATTCAACGCCTTTGTCCCTAAGCGTAACGCGCAAAAAAATAATCCGTTGGAGTCCACGTTATCGGCACCGTTCACCGAACGCATGCTCGAAGGACTGAAACGTTTTCACGGTCGAATTTTTCTGATGATGAGCGGGCAAAGTTTAACTTCACAAGAATTCGATGAGCTCGCCACGCGCGTACCGGCGTGGCGCAAAGCGGTCAGCGCCGCCAACATCGAGCGCGTCGACATCCCGGAGGCCGATCAAGCCTTCTCCACCATTGAAGCGCGGACTCGAATGATCGCACTCGCACAGCAATGGCTCACGCGTTGGCCGGATTAAGTAAACTTACGGGCATATCCTCCGGTAGCATGGAACAAAATTTGCTGTAAAACCCGTACCGCTTTTGCCGCACAATACTGAAATCTGCATTCGCAAAAGCGCTCGGCTTTATCCGGATTGTGAGACAATTTTATCCGGCGTGGCGGCGTATTCGCCACCCTGGTCAAAAAAGAAACGGAATTTACATGCTTTATGCGCTGCGCCAACGTCTAAACTACCAGTGGTTCAATTTTAAAAACCGTGCCGTACTCGCGACTCCGCCGCTGGTATTCGACCCGGATGGCCCCTTTTTTATAACCCAATTGTGCCGCCGCGATTTGTTTATCTATATCGCGGCAGTCAAAACATTTAGCCGGGCGATACGCCCATCGCGCGTACATGCGCTGGATGACGGTTCGCTGACGGCGGCGGATCGCGCGCTGCTTCGCGCGCATATCGACGGTATTGTTTTTCTCGAATTAAAAGACTACCGCAGTCCGCATTGCCCATCCGGGGGCTGCTGGGAACGATTGCTCGCGGTTGCAGATTTGTGCCAATCACGTTATGTCGTGCAACTGGATAGCGACACCATTACGCTGGGTGCGCTCAGCGAAGTTCAGGATTGTATCGTGCGTGAATGCTCGTTTGTGATCAGCGTCAAAGACGACCAACAAATTGAATACATGCCGAGCGCGGTCGCCACCGCACGCGGCCACCTCCTGGACGGCAACGGCATCCAGCCGGTATCCGAGGCAAATTTCGACCAACTGGAAAACCATGAAGCTCTAAAGTATGCCCGCGGCTGCGCCGGTTTCTCCGGTTTTGCCAAAGGTGCTACCAGCCGTAAATTTATCGAAAATATTTCGCGCCAAATGTTCAAAAGCGTGGGCGCGCGCTGGAGCGAATGGGGCACCGAACAAGTTACCAGCAATATTGCTGTCGCCAATAGCCCGTTGGCTCTTATGTTGCCACATCCGAAATATTGCAACTGTACGCGCATTCAGAATGGCATTACCCAGTTTATTCACTTTATCGGCTACTGCCGCTTCAAAGGTGGTATTTATTCACGGCTGGTCCGTGCGGCGACCGGATCTCTAAATGAAAAATTCTAACCTTCGATCCGCCTCCACGCAACGGCGTACACGCCTTACCCGGAGCGTGGTATTGCTGGCCGGCTGGCTCGTGCTACCGTGCTTAGCTTGGGCGGCAAAACCCGGTGAACATGGTCTGGATAATCTGATCAAATCACGCCTAGACATTGTTGGTGCCACGCTCGCTTATCAACCGGCAGTTGCATTTGAAGATTTAGCGGCGCTGAGCCCACTGTGCGCCGAACAATTGCGCCACCAAAGAATCTCCGAACTCAATCCAAAGTACGGTAGTTGGCTTTCGTCCATCCGGGAAACCAACTTACTGGAGCAACCCGAATTCGCTATCTTAAAAGACGCAAAATCATTCCATCATTACTGCTGGGGCGAGGTGGCACAAAATCGCTATTACCGGGAAGTCAGCGCACAAAAAAAATTGGATCTGGCTCAGTATGCCGCCAGCAGTTACAAGTACGTGATCGACCATCCCGAGTATTTACCATCCGGCTGGCCCTACATGGCTAAAGTACAAACGGACTACGGCAATGCGTTGTTGCTATCTAAAAATGCACCAGCCGCCGCCGTGGCGTTCCAGACCGCGCTGGGTTTAGATCCGCGTACGCTCAAGGCCTACACCGGACTCGCCGATCTACTGGCCGGCAGCGGAGCCAAAGCCAAAGCGCTCGAACTCGTCACGGAAAGTTTGCGCTACTTCCCGGGTTCCAAGCCGCTCGTTCGCCGCTACAACGAATTAGGTGGGAAGATGCCTTATCCCACGCCTTATCCGCAACCTGTTCTAAAAGAGGCTGTCCGTGAAACACCACCTGAAAACAGCAACGCAACCAACGGTGCCTCAACAGAAGCGCATAAAGCAGATACCGTCAAAGCCGTGCCCAGCGACCCGCCTAAACAAATTGAGCCGACACCACGAAAAGATAATCCTTACTGCCGATTTTGTGCGGAATGAGCGACATACGAATTGAACCATTGAATATTTTTACCATGCACCTCCTCCTCAAGATTTGGGTATCTAACCCTCAGAAAGCGTGACATGAGCCAGGCCATTCCCGTTTTCGTGGTCAGTCTTGCGCGTGCCCCCGAACGTCGTGCCGCTATTTGCCGTCACCTGGAACAACTCGGTGTGGAATATCGACTTGTCGATGCGGTCGATGGCGGCACCTTAGCGGCCAACTACGTCTCCAGCATCGTTGCTCCGGGTATGACGATGCATCCCGGTGCCATCGGCTGCTATTTGTCGCATTTACATATTTATGAAGCGATGCGTGAACAAAATATTCTCCTCGCTTGCGTGTTGGAAGATGACGCGCATTTAGACCCTCGTATCGTCAGCCTGCTGCGTGATGGCTGCGATGCCGCCTCGTTTGACTACTGCTTCCTAGATAGCGACGATCACAACGAAATCGGGCCCATTTATTACGACGCGGATTCCGGCGTAGCGCTCAACCATTTTTTCACTGCCTACACGCTTTCCGCCGGCCCACAAACCACGCATGCCTATATGATTACAAAAGCGGCGGCGTTGCAGCGGCTAACACACGCTTATCCGCTTTCCGAGGCCATCGATATTTATACCCACCTGCCTTACCCTATCCGCTTCAGCAGCCTAGTCAATCCCAAAGGCGCTTGGGTTAGCGCGCACAGCTTGGCCTCTTTCACGTCAGCCAAACAGGACTCGGCGGAACAATTATCGCTGCGTTTTTTACGCCGCTGGCCTTGGTTCTACCGTCTTCGCGACATGGTCAGACTGAAAAATTTCAGGCGTAATTTACGCATACGCGGGCTTGTTCGACTCGGGAAATTACCCACAGGACACCGTTGGAAGGCGTTGCCTTCGGGGCGGGAAATATTGCTGACGAATTAATCTTATGCTTCCTTTGAAATCAATGCATTGCCCTGAATTTTTAAGAGGTTATTCCCGGGTGGGTGCGCTGAAGTAGCCGGGGATTTTCGTACCCGTAAGGTAACAATAACCTCACTCGCTGTACTATTCGCCAAACATCCGGATAAATTCGCGGTTCTTCTAACTGCCCTCGAAAAAAACAATGAGCGAAAGCATCTCATTAAAAAATAATTTCCCAAAAAACGAAAAATTTGGGTGCGATTCAAATTTTTCCTATCAAAATTCTGTGCCTGCCATGATAAAAATTCAAAATCTACTGCAAGATGCAGAGCTAAAGACGTTGCATAATTTCCAGTAAGTAGCTCTTTTCGGCACTTCTCAAGATCGAGCATCTCAAAAAACCGGGGTAACAACGGCTGGCTGTGGTTTGAATCCACTAAAAACCAGCCATACCAAGGGTAAGGAACTTTAATACGCACTATCGCTCCATCGAGGCAGACGCGATACAGCTCCTTTATTACTGTTTCAATCTTAACGCCGGAGAATGCGTATAAAAGTTCTGCTTTACCAACGGAATTTGGTGCTAGTGGCCAATCCGGACGAGTGATATCAAACGCCATATCAGAGGTCGCAGCGCCGGCCACGTCTACATTTAACCACCCCGGGAGTGGATTTGCTCCCGACCCAAGATTTATGCGCATGGGTATTACCATCAATCGCTTTAACTCCGTCGCGCGATAAGCATTAAAAGCATTCATATCTACAGTTATAAAACGCCGCGCCATTAAATTGTAGGTTGTGTCTATAGCCATCACGCAACGCTCATTCAGATTTTTAATTAAATTCCAGGCAAGGCCTTCCCACAAGTGATGGCAATATGCTGCAGGAAAATACTTTTTTTCGACAAAAAGATCTAAAACACCAGCAGGCTCAGCGCTGGGATAAAAAAAAGCGCCACGATCAAGAATCGTAATTTCATCGGGATTTTGCATGGCAAGCTTCATCGGCAATTGCACCGAATGCTCATCCCAGTAGCGATCCTGCCCCTTTGAGCGGAACGAGGCATAAGCTTCCAGCCAACGTTGCACAAAACGCGCATTAGGCGCAGCCATCATTACCGCATTGCATAATCCATCAATCTTATCGCCTCTTCCTTGAACGCCCATCACCATTTCATGGTCGAGCAGCGAATCAAAACTACTTACAGTGATAGTATCCAGGTCAAGATAGATCCCCCCTTCATTAAATAAAAGTTGCAAGCGAACCACATCACTTTGATGTGCAACGTGGCAAAGTGGTCGCCCATAAATCTCAACGGGGGGCGCTATTGGAATAAGATCGATATCGGATTTAACAATATCCCAGTATATGCCGCTCGGCTCATACTTATAGTAGTACCTTACTTGGTAACCCGGGTTACAGACGATAGCAGATCGAATCGCCATATAATGTACAAACGAAAATGGCTTGCCGCCAAAATCCTCGGCCAGCCCAAAAATAAAGTGGATAATTTTAGGTATCACATTGGACCCATTGCTTTTGAAAATATGCAAGATTGCTGTATTGTTGTAACGTCAATTCTACTAAGCAAAAATTAGTACGCATTGCACAAATTTTAACCGCTTTATCAATTTCTTACTCAGGACAAATTTTTGGGACTACATTAGACTCCCTGCGACCCCACGCAACGACATTTGGTATATTATCAAAGTGCGGCAAAACCCGAATATCACTGCAGTTTTTACGCCGCTGGCCCTAGTTTTACCGTGTTCGTGACATACTTAGGCTGAAAAGTTTTAAGCGCAATTTACGCATACGTGAGCTTATTCAACCCCCTAAAAGCACCACATGAATCAATCATCTAGTTTAAAAATTTTTAAAGTCTTGAGCTCGGCATGAGCGCTCGAACCGCCATTAGATTTACCCTTGATGGCCTGCGACGCTTCAAGCTGAAAGCCCGGCCACGACTCCCGTCCGAACACCTCTACGCGGCCGGTGCTCCGCGCTTGCGTGTTTTAGTTATCGGGGTGTATTTGGCCCATCGGAAAAATACCGCCGCCTTAATAGCCCGAGAATTTTCAAACAGTTATTTTTTTGATGTGGTCCAACATTGGGCCGCCATTGGTAAAAAATCAACCGATCCTTTCCTAGCTTCGGTAACTTCAGAGCAGACCGATGAAAAAGTGCCGAGAAGCATTCTGCTGAATCGATTGCTGGCCCACGAAACACCGGATGCTTTTGAGTACGTTGTGGTCTGCGACGACGATGTGGTAATCCAACGAGGTTTCCTCGACTTATTCCTTGGGCTTCAAAGCAAACACGGTCTGTCGCTCGCACAACCGGCGCGCACTAAAAATAGTTGGGTCGATCACCCCATTACCCAACAGGTCGATGGGTCGGAATGTCGATTTACACGATTTGTTGAAATTGGCCCGGTCTTCAGCATTCACCGCGCCCTTTTCAAGTATCTTTTGCCATTAGATACCACCAGCGCTATGGGGTGGGGACTCGACTTTGTGTGGCCCAAGATCGTTGAGGCGCAAGGTCTTCAAATGGGAATAATCGATGCCGCACCGGTAGATCACAGTTTGCGCCAGCCTAAAACCGGTTATGTCAGCAAAGAAGCGCTCGCGGCGATGGAGTACTTGTGGTGTATAAAACCGCATTTAACCATCGAAGAAGCGCAAGTCACTCTAAAAACCATACCGGTACGCGATCAATAACCGTTTTTGGGTTTATTAAAAAATGACCGAGACGTACCTTTAGATGCAACCACCTGCCGTCGCCTTTTATTTAGCTTTAACTTTGTTATGCGGCTGCGCGCCGCTTCCCCCAAGTCGCGACGAGCAATTTTAAAATACCCTCAGCATCTTTGCGATTGAATAACCAAGTGAATGCCGCATAGGCCACCACGCCTATTACAATACCAAGCCCAAGACGTAGCGCCGGGTAGAGTGTGGGCAATTGCGCAACCGATACCATCACCACCAGAGCCATCGCCAATGATGCGCCCAAAGATCCACGCATACTTAGTAGAAAAACATCGAGCGCAAGCCCAATTTTTTTCAACGAATAGTGGATTTGCAGCGCGAAGTTAAGCATTGTGGCGACGGCATACCCATAGGCCGTTCCCAACAATCCCCAGCGGCTGCCGATCAATAGTGCAACGCCCATTAATATGGTAGAAATCACCGACAACCGAAATAATATTTGGGAGTCCCCTTTACTGAGCAAGACGGTGGAGGATGTCGTGGCCACGCTTTGGCACATAACAACCCAGCAAACGACCTTAAGCACGGGGATCATACCCAGCCATTGCGAACCAAAAACAACCGCCACAAAATCATCCGTTACCGCAAAAAGACCGGTCATCGTCGGAAAAGTTACCAACGCAATCGCCCCCACAATGCGCAAGTAAGCCGCTCTAAAACGCTGCGGCTCATCGTTCAAGCTGACCAGGGTTGGGAATAAAACCTTTACCACCACCGCACTGACTTGATAAATAGGAAAATACGTTACGCCATGCGCCATATTGTAGATACCCAAGGGAGCGGATCCCAGCCCTTTACCCAGAATAATATTGTGCAGACTACGACCTAGCGTATCAATGACATTGCTGCCTAACAAATTGGCTCCGAACCCCATCATCTCGCGCACCGACGAATACCGAAATTCCCAGCTCGGCAACCACCGTGCCACGCGAAAGCTGATGGCCAATGTCACGAGGGTACCGGCAATCGGTTGGACCACCAGACTCCAGACCCCCGCACCGGTGAATGCCGCCGTCAAGGCCGCAGCGGCACCGGCGACACTCCCGATCAATTGCGCCTGTGTTTGCGCCCGAAACTCAAAACGCTGCGTCAGCAATGCTTGCGGCACAACCATCGCGCAAGCGATCACCACATTTAATGCTCCCGCAATCGCCAATGAAGCCACAATGGGTTGTTTAAAGAAACTAGCGAGTGCGGGCCCCGAGGCCACCATGATGCCGCCGACCAGCAGCGCAATTCCCATGTTCAGCCAAAAACTCGTCGCTAATATGATGGAATCCGTTACGCGGCGCTGAACAATGGCCGTACCGAAACCGAAATCCGTGAAAACCTGGGCTAACTCCATCGCGAAAAATATCATACCGAATACGCCGAAATCACTCGGCGCCAATAAACGGGCTAATGCGATCGAGGTACCGATCGCGACCACCTGTTTGATTGCCCGCCCTCCGCCGATCCAAAACACGCCTTTTACGGCAGACTGACCTAGCGACGCTTGGGGTGGGATACCCGTTGACATAGCGCTCCCCTCCGGCGATTTTGGCAATTCGGTCATGGGGCACAGCCTGTGCATATTGATCTTGTGTGCAAAATGATTGGAGCCACGATAAGAATATTACGATCAAGATTCATGCCGGATACGGACTCTATCTCTCCAAATTGGCATACAACAGGTAAAATGGCCGCAGGCACTCGGTGCGTAGAACGATATAGGCGATTCACGATTTTCGATTCTTTGATTAATGGCCGCATGAAAAATCCATTTTACCTCAGCAATGATCGCAACAGGCCATCCCTGACCAACAGCAATTCTCGACCTTGTCTACTTGAAAGAATGTAAAAAATATGCGTAACCTGCACGGTTGGCTTAGCACAATCCCGGACAACGCAGCGGCTCAGGCCGCCATGAAAAACAGCGGATCTAGGACATCGCACGAGCAGTCACTAATGCGCGCAGGTTCCTTCCTGGCCACTGACACGGCGGGTAGCTTGGCGGAAGCCGGTTCACTGATCGTGGTCGTAACCGGGCGCCCGCAATTCACCGCAGGAGATTCCTCCGCGAGTACGGCGCAGCAGACGTTGGGTCTGTGGCAAAAATACGGTCGCGAAGCACTGCAATACATGCACGGCTCCTTTGGGTTAGCGATCCTGGATACCGCAGCGCATACAGCGCTGCTGGCCATTGATCGCGTCGGCGTACACAGCATGGCCTTGGCCGTCGCGAATGGTGTACTGGTCTTCTCGAATCGCGCTGATGTGGTTTCGGCGCACCCGATGGTTGGCCGCCGCCTGGATATGCAAAGCCTGTTTAATTACTTTTATTTTTACGATGTGCCCGCACCCGGAACGATTTACCACGGTGTGGAGAAACTACTGCCCGGGCAATACGCTTGGTTCGACCACGGAAAAATTGAACGCGATTTTTATTGGCGCCTACATTATCGCGACGCGCCGCGTAACGATTTTGACGCGATGGCCGGGCGCTTCAATACCATACTGCGCGAAAGTGTCGGCCGCGCACGCGGCACAGACCAAGTTGCCGCTTTTTTATCGGGGGGAACAGATAGCTCTGCCGTGGCAGGGGTGCTTACCGAAATACAACATCAATCAGCACGAACGTATTCCATCGGCTTCTCGGCGGAAGGCTTTGACGAGATGGCGTTTGCTCGCCTCGCTGGCAAACGTTTTGGTCTCGATATGCGCGAATATTACCTAACGCCCGATGATGTACTCGCTGCGATTCCGATCATCGCACAGCACTATGATGAGCCTTTTGCCAACGAATCGGCCGTACCCACTTACTTTTGCGCCAAGCTGGCGCAAGCCGACGGCTACCGCGTTATCTTGGCAGGCGATGGCGGCGACGAAATTTTCGGGGGCAATACTCGTTACGCCAAGCAAAAAATCTTCGAGGCTTACGCCCGGCTCCCGTCGTGGCTGCGCGCCGCACTCATCGAACCGTTAGCCGGACTGCCCGGATTAGGGCATCTACCGCCCACTCGCAAACTTCAGAGCTATATCCGCCAAGCCAACATCCCCTTGCCGGAACGCACCGAAGCTTACAATTATCTTTACCGGCAACCGCTGGCTGAAATGTTTACACCCGATTTCTTGGCGCAGATAGATTCCGGTATACCCATCATTGGATTGAAAGACGCGTATGAACGCACCGACTCGACCTCGTTTATTAATCGCATGATGCACTTGGATATGAAGTTTACTATCGCTGACAATGATTTACGCAAGGTGAACGGCATGACCGAAGCCGCCGGTATGGAAGTGCGCTATCCCTTGCTCGATGATGCCATGATCGAATTCTCGGGTGAGATACCCCCCGATTGGAAAGTGAAGGGACATTACCTGCGCTGGTTTTATAAAAACTCGCTCAAAGGATTTTTGCCCGATGAAATCATCAACAAAAGTAAGCATGGCTTTGGCTTGCCTTTTGGTATCTGGGCGCGCGACTACGCACCGCTGCGCGAAAGAATGGAAGATCGTTTAAGTGACTTCAAACGTCGCCATTGGCTACAACCGGCTTATATCGATAGGGTGCGCGCGCAACACCGCTCCACGCACGCCACTTATTTTGGAAAAATGTTGTGGGTGATCGTTATGCTGGAGGAGTGGATGGCCGCGCACTCCGAGTGACGCGTCGCCGGGGTGCTTTCGCGGGCGCTCCCTCCCGCGCGAGACTCCAGGTAATCAGCGTAATCGCGATCAGATGATAGTAGTAATCGAAGTAAGCCAAGCTTAGAAAAGCGCCGCTAACCGCAAAACCAATAATGCTCACTTGCAGCATTCCGGCTAAATCGGCGGCCCAGCGTCGATTGAGATCCCCCCTGCACATACGGATAATTTCGCCGCAACGAAGCCAGGTCAGCAAGGCGATTAATATAAACAAAAATAACCCGATAAAACCGTGCTCGCCCATCACCTGAAAATAGATACTGTGTGCGTCAAATACAATATTCGGGTTCGGCGCATAAATTAAAAATGTTTCTCGTGAAAACATTTTAAATCCGCCGCCGAGTATATTGTGTGTCGCCACATTCCATGCGGTCCACCACGCGTTGATGCGTCCCTGCGCGGATTCGTCCTGCTGGTAACCGCCGATCGTACCCATGCGCTCCCACCACGCATCCGGCATGAGCAGCAGAACGGTCACGCCGACCACCAGCAGGAGCGTACCGACCAGCGCTTTACGACGGCTCTTAAGCCATAAAAATACCGCCATCGCAACGACTCCGAGCAAAGCCCCGCGCGACTGGCTACCGAAAATCGATAGCCCGCAAAAAAACATAGCGGCACCCAAACCGTAACGCACCCAAGGACGTTTTTCCTGAAAAAATAAATACGCAATCAGCGGCACGGTCATGATTAAGGCTAGTGCTAACGCGTTGTTCTCCCCGATAAATGAATCGTCCGGGCCCAGCACATGCGAAACGCCGCCGCCGAGTAACGTAAAAATACCGCCTTTCACACCATAAAATCCTAACGATAAAGCCGTAACCCAAATCAACCCATGCAGTTTTTGCCGATCGGTGATGAGAAAAATGGTCAAGAATACAAAAATTTCAATCTTAAGCACCCGATCCAAATATTCAAAGGCGGCATCTGGATTAAAGGCGGACAGGGTTGTCGAAATCATCCAAAGCACAAACAGCAGAAGCAGAACGGTTTCCCGCGTCCAGATCATTCGCTTCGGCTCCTTCGTCATTAAAATACCGATTAGCGTGACACCCGCCACTACCGCTGCGAAAGGAAAATTGTACGCCGGGCCCCACGTCAGCCGGTGCGGGTTCATTAAGCTAAGCCACGTCCAGAGATAGATGCCGATGTAGGGCCGAGAAAAAACTTTCAGAAGAGCGAAGCCGACGATTGCAAATATCACGATATCGCGCATGCTGCGTTACTTTCTTTCCGCCACAATTTGTCGAAACACCGCAACCTGGCCCCGGGTTGTATCGTCCCAACTAAAGCCCTCGGCATAGGCCCGCGTGGCCGCGTGATCCGGGTAATGCGCACGCAAACGTTCTACCGCTTGCGCCACGCCTCGTGCCGTGCGTTCTTCCATCAACACACCGGCCGCCGGTGTCGCGACCACTTCGGGTGTACCCCAAACATTGCTTGCCACCACCGGCGTACCACACGCCATCGCTTCCAGCAGCACATTGGCCCAACCCTCCCGGCTCGAGGCCAGCACCAGAGCATCAACCGCTCCATAATAATTGCGCAATTCCGTCTGCGGTCGTGCGCCGAGCATCGTGACACGGTCCGCCACACCCAATTCCCGAGCAAGCCTTGTTAGGCGCTCTCTTTCCGGCCCCTCACCTGCGATCAGAAGTTGCGTATCCGGCAATAGCGGTAAAGCTTCGATAATTAAATGGTGCGCCTTGCGCGGTATTAAGTAGCCGACCGAAAGCAAAGTAAAACCATTTAGCCCCAGCGCCTTGCGCTGCGCCGCACGATCCGGTGGACTAAAACGCTCCAGGTCGACACCGTTGCGTAGCGCGACGATACGTTCCGCGCTAATACCAAGATCGATCATGCTCGTGCGCAGTGCGGCGCACACGGTAATCGATTTTGCAGCGCTCTTTGCCGCCCAGCGAATCATGCGCCGCGGGCTGGCGTATTGCGGAATTAGATTGATATCTGTACCGCGCGCGGTAATAACCACCGGTTTATTCAGCAGCCTTCCCAGTATCGCCGCCGCCACACCGTCCGGATAATAATAATGTGCATCGATCACGTCGAAATCGTAACCTTCACGTATTAGCCGTCGTAATATCGGCAACACCGCGACCGCTAATAATCCCGGCGCAGCGGACATGCCTATCTTGGGCAGCAATGTAAAGCGCGGGTGTAAGACACGGATGCCATTACGCGTTTCTGCGCGTGGTGTTCGAGCATATGCCGCATATTCACCGAAGCGCTCGCTTTTAAAGGGGAACCACGGCACCGGCGCCACGACCACCGACTGCACTTCACCGCCAGCCAGTAAATAACGCAAGCGCGTCTCAACGAATATACCGTGGTTGGGGCGCACGGAGCTCGGATAGAGTGAACTGAAAGTCAGCAGTTTAATCACGCGTGCTCGGCCAAGGGTGGCATTAAACCGCGCGCTAACTGTGTCACGCGCTGTGCGTTGGCATTCCAGGTAAGCCCCTGCTCCGCGATGGTTTCGCCGGCTTTATGCGCCAGCCGCTCGCGCAACACTGAATCTTGCATCAGTCGTTGGATCGCCTTTACCAAACCAGTCGCATCCTCCGGGTCGAACAGCAGTGCGTTAACTTCATGCTGCAGAATTTCTCGAATGTTAGCTTGGTTCGGTGCCACGATAGAGCGCCCCAAGGCTAAGTATTCAAATAATTTGAGCGGTGATGCATAGGCCACCACGGCTGGTTGCAGGGCAATATCAAAAGCGGCGACATAGCGCGCCACTTCATCGCGCTGCACCACCCCGGTGAAGGTGACGTAATCAGCAACCCCTAAACGCTGCGCCTGCTGCTCCAGCGCGTTACGCACCGGGCCATCGCCCACCACTAGGAGATGGCAATGTAACTGGGCACCGTCTTTTGCAACAAAATCGATGACTTTGTCCATGCCGTGCCAATCGCGCACAAACCCGGTAAAACCCAGCACGAAATGACCTTCCAACCCGAGAGCGCGCTGCGCTTGCGCCGTATCCGGGCGGGCAACGAAACGCTCTTTATTAATCCCGTTCGGAATAACCGTAATGCGCTCGAGCGGCACGCCGTTCTGCTGCACGATATCCCCCAAGACCCGGGTAACCGGGAGCAACGCATCGGCATTACACCACGCGTAGCGTTCAGACCAACGGGCAATCCACTGCAAAGAAATACCATCATAGTGCGCGCGCTCCGCAAAAATCGGTGCGTTCACTTCAAGCAAAAAAGGTAGGTGATAAAAACGTTTAATCCAGACGCCGGCCGGCTGAAACAAATTGTAGCGTTCGTACAGACAATCGGGCCGGTGTTTACGCACCGCCTGCGCTAACCGGAGAAAAGTCAGTAGTGCGTAAGCAAGTTCCATCAGCTCATAAAGGAAGCGCGGCATGTGCCGTTTGAGTCGGGCGACCAATCCACTGTCCGAGCCAAAATCGGCGTTTTCCATTGCGGCGGGCGCGACAACAATCACGGTGTGCCCCAACCCGCGTAACGCTTTAATCATTTCTTCGATATGCACATACTGTCCATCCTTGGACCGGGTGCGATGGTGGTAGAGAATTTTCATGCTTGCGGCGCATGGGCATTGCGCAGAAAAGCATCAAACATGAGGATGGTCCACAGTGCGGTACTGTGATCGCTTAGGCCACTGATGTGCTCATCGGCCAACCGGGCTAACGTGTCCATGTTGAAAAACCCCGTATCGCCTAAAGTCGGGCTTCTAACCGCGGCGCGAATGCGGTCGCGTAGGGGGCCACGGAACCAACGTGCGAGTGGCACGGCAAAACCCATTTTAGGTCGATACAATATTTCGTCTGACAGATACGGTTCGAGTGCTTTTTTAAAAATATACTTACCCTGCTGGCCATTGAGTTTAAGATCCGGTGACAAGCTGGCGAGCCACTCCACGAACGGATGATCCATCAGTGGCTCACGCACCTCCAGTGCGTGCGCCATGCTGGCGCGGTCAACCTTGGTATTGATATCGCCGACCAAGTACGTTTTAAAATCCAAATATTGAATCGCTGATAGCGGATGTTCCGGTGCTTGTTTCGCATGGCCGCGTAACACCTCAGCCGCGTTATAACCCTGCAGGCTGGCTTTGAATGCGGGGCTGAAGATGCGTGCCCGCAAGCCATCGCCGATGGTTGAAACGCTGTGAAAATAAGCGCTCACCGCATCGCGTGCCAAGGCTTGAAACGTGGTTTTGGCGCGCAGCACTTTGGGTGCCCAGTCCATTTTCGGATACACGGCGCCCAACGCACCAAACACCGGCCCCCGTAAGCCTTGCGGTAAAAAGTTACGAATACGTTCTTCGTTCATATGCCAACGATACCGTCGATACCCGGCCAAGCTTTCGTCGCCCCCGTCGCCGGAGAGCGCCACCGTTACGTGTTTTTTAGCCAGCTGGCACACGCGGTAGGTGGGGATGGCGGAAGAGTCGGCATAAGGCTCGTCATACAGTGCCGCCAGCGTGTCGATTAGATCGTAGTCATCCGTGTCAACTTCTTCCGCATGATGATTCGTGTGATAGCGCGTCGCGACGCTGGCGGCGAATTCAGATTCGTTATAGGCCTTATCTTTGAAGGCCATCGAGCACGTATTAACGGGTTCATCCATGAGTTCCGCCATCAGCGCCACGACCGCACTGGAATCAACGCCTCCAGACAGAAAAGCACCCAGCGGCACCTCCGACACGAGGCGAATTTTAATCGCCTCGCGTAAGCGATCAATCAGCTCCTGCTTCGTATCCGCCTCAGACTGCGGTGCACTCGCATCGAATACGAGATCCCAATAAGGTTTCGGGATGGGCCGCATGGAACCACGCTTGAACGTGAGTGTATGGGCCGGCGGCAGTTTAAGTGCCTGCCGGTAAATCGTACGCGGTTCGGGCACGTAGCCGTAGGCGAAATAATCTTCTACGGCATAGGGATCGATTTCGCGCTTTAAAGCCGGGTGCGTGGTCAGTACTTTGAGTTCGGAGCCAAAAATCAATTGGCCGTCGTCGAGCAGTGCGTAATACAACGGCTTGACACCCATGCGATCGCGCGCCATAAATAAGGTCTGCTGCCGGCGATCCCACAAAACAAAAGCAAACATGCCACGAAAACGTTCTACACACTTTTCGCCCCACTCTTCCCAAGCATGCACAATTACTTCAGTATCGCAGTGAGTGCGAAAGGTATGGCCCAATGCCTGCAGCTCTGGCATCAAATCGACGAAGTTGTAAATTTCACCATTGAACACGACGACCACACTGCCATCCTCGTTGAACAACGGTTGATGGCCGGAAGATAAATCAATGATGGACAAACGCTTGTGCGCCAGCCCCACTCCCGGTTCCGCATGCAGCCCCGTCTCATCGGGGCCGCGATGGTGTTGCGCTTGGTTCATGCGCGCCAGTAAGGTCTGGTCGATTTCGCGCTTTCCCTGAGTGTCGAATATTCCCGCTATGCCGCACATAAGTTATTTTTCGTATTTGTTTTTAAAGCTTGGTCATAAACCGCCAAGTAGGAACGGACCATTGCATTCATACTGAAGCGCGTTTCAATTTCAGTACGCGCGGCCTGGCCCTCCTGCGCCCTGCGTGCCGGATCTTTTGCATAGGCCAGCAATGCCTGCGCCATCGCCTCGGAATCGCCAGATGGAATCAAAGTTCCGGTTAAGCCCGGCACCACTAACTCCGGATTACCGCCCACTGCAGTGGCTATTACCGGCAACCCGCTCGCCATCGCCTCCAAGATGGTATTGGAAATACCTTCGCCGAGCGACGGCAAGACAAATACATCCAGGCCACGCATCAACTCTGGTATATCGCTACGATCACCCGCGAACCAAACCTGCTCCCCTTGGTTTAGCGCCGCGACTAAATGCTCGCATTCCGAACGCGCCGGGCCGTCACCAATAATCGCTAAGCGTAATCGGCGACGCCCTTCCGGCCACAGCTCACCCACACGGTGAAACGCTTTTATCAACGTCGGAAAATCTTTTACGGGTGCCAAACGACCCACACTACCAATAATAATAAGCTCTTTGCCGGCAAAACCTTCTGGGCCGATGGCTACTTGCGCCTCGCCGTGCGGGTAAAATTTTAGGCTATCCACGCCATTGTATATTTGTGTAATTTTGTGCGTTGATACACCCACCACATTTTGTAACCACTCGGCAAGATCGCGACTGACTGCAATATACTGTCCGATAAAAGGTTGAATCATCTTGCGCAGCAAATTGTATTTTCGATTCCGGCCATGCAGGTCGTAAATATCACGCCCATGTTCGCCGTGCACACGCCCTTTGATGCGCGCAGCCACTCCAATCACCTGACTCTCCAGCGCCGATAGGTTGCGTGTATGCAGTATATCGGGCTGAAGATTTCTCAATATTTTATAGAGCCGGTAATACGACTTAAGATCGTGACCATCGCGTTGATCGACATTGAATATTTCAACGTCGTCACGCTGAATGCGCTGCCGGAAATTGGTGTATCCCTGAAGGCAGACAATGACATGTCGATAGCGCTCGCGCGGCATGTGATTGATTAAGTTAACCAAGCCGTTTTCCATCCCCCCCGTACCAAGACGGTGTATCACGTGTGCCACAAGATAAGACACGATTATTATCGCCTCGCGGCTTCGAGTTGCTGGCGAATACTGGGCAAGGCATTTTGCACGAACCGCTGCAAAGTAGCCGCGGCCGCATCCGGGCGTTCCGTAAACGGCGTAAACACGACAACGACGGCGCTATCATCCCGTCGCATCAGCAGGCGATTGAAGGCGAGATCGGCTTTAGCCCTATAAATGTTGGTGGTAAAACGATCCCCCGTCCAATACCAATACCAGCCGAGTAAGCGCTGTTGGTTATACGCTAAAATATCCTGTTGAACACGGTGGTTAATGATCGGCAGTATGTGCGTGGTTTCACTCAAGCGTCGCCATTGGTCTCCCCCGGGTTTAGCAAGAACATTACCGTAAGTAATCAGCTCCGACTGTTTATTTTGATTTCGATAGTAGCCGAGGTAAAGTCCGACAAGCGCCTCATTGTGCTGAAAAAACTGCATTTGTTCGGCGCTGGGATTTTTAAACGCCGGGTGCCAAGCGGTAAAGGCACTGGTACGTTGCCAGCTGCTCACAACAGGTGCCAACAAAACAACAGGAGGCTGTTTCGCCATCGCATGCGCCACGCGATTCGTGTAGGCGGGCCCTGCACTGGTCACCGCAAGCACCGCCATTGCAACTCCGAGAAAATGCCATGCACTGGCCGATGGAACAGTCCCTTGAGCATGCGCATACGTCACTGGCTTACCCGGTAGTGTATCTTCGCGCCAAAAACTTCCGACCCAAAATAATATCAGCATCACTAAACCAAAAAATACCCAACCGTAGATCAAGTGATCCACCCCTACGGCGTACTCCATATTGGAAAGATGGCCGATCATAACGATCATGTAGGCGCGCATGCCGTTGGCAAAAATTGGCACAATGACGGAGGCCAAAATAAATAAAATTTGCCGCCAAGTAGTGCGATAAGTTAGATAGGCGTAAATGATACCCAGCGTGAGCGAGGCAATGAGATAACGTACACCGCTGCAGGCCTCCACCACGGACCACACCCCGGTTGGGATGGTTAACGTGTTACCTTCACGAAACACTGGGATGCCGGTCAGTTGCAGTGCCGCTACGGTAAAATCTGCCGTTTGATTCATGAGCGGATCAATGAAAGCATCGCCGAAGGGTACCGCGAGCAGTAAAAACAAAAGAGGAAAACGGAGAATCCTCACCACCGTCCATCCCAGCAACGCCAACACCGTTGCCGGAATCATCGCAGCCAAAGCATATTGTTTTACGACTTGTGCGCCTGAAAGACTTCCCAGCAGCCAAATGAAAACGATCCCCGTCAATGCCAATAAACCGATCCAAGATGGTCGAGGTGTAATCCCGGCCAATACGCCGCGCTGCTGCCAGACGAGCCATAAGCAAATGGGCAGAATAATGTAGCCGTGGGTAAAGGTTTCGTAGTTATTCCAAATACTCACGATGGTGTGTGCCGTGTCGAAAAACACGACGAATAATCCGACCAGTACGACGACCGTAAGTGGCAATGCCAAACGCCAAGGCGGTGCAATTTTCATCGGTAGAAACTCCTGGTCTCTAACGTGATAACCCGACGCAACGCCCGAGCGATTACCGGCTGTTGCAATAGCGTCGCACTCATGCACCACACCAGCCGCTTGCCTAAATTAATCGCCATATCGAATCGCCCGTTGAGTGACTACTTTAATTGGAAATACGCTTTGTACCAGTTCACGAACTTCGCAATGCCTTCCGGCAACGGCGTTTGCGGTGCAAAGCCGACGGCCTGCTGTAAATCGTCGATATCCGCATAGGTCGCCACCACATCGC
>JAYVZN010000041.1:0-33337 GCA_043783305.1 Betaproteobacteria bacterium | reverse complement strand
GGGGATGTACACCACCATGATAATAAGCTGGCCGTAGAGCAGTGGCCGGCGCGCTTCTTTGGCGGCGTCGAACACCACCGTGAAGCGCTCCGCTCGCGTCAACACACGCCCCAATTGCGCCTGATTATGAGAGAGGCGGCGAATACTGTTTTCAACAATCACGATAGCACCATCGACGATGATGCCGAAATCCAGCGCACCCAGACTCATCAGATTGGCACTGACTTTATTGCTCACCATGCCCGTGAAGGTAAACAGCATGGACAGCGGAATTACCAGCGCAGTAATCAACGCCGCACGCAGACTGCCAAGTAGCAGGAATAGCACCGCAATCACCAGAGCCGCACCTTCGACGAGATTGGTCGCCACGGTGCGTATGGTCTTGTCCACCAAAATGGTGCGGTTATACACTTCAGTGGCAACTACTCCTTGCGGCAAGCTGAGGTTGATCGCTTTCAGCTTTTCGGCCGATGCTTTAGACACCGTACGACTGTTCTCGCCGATCAACATGAACACCGTGCCCAACACCACTTCTTCGCCATTCTGCGTGGCTGCACCGTTACGTAATTCCTTGCCGATCAAAACATCCGCCACATCCTTGATGCGCACCGACACGCCCTGGCGCGAGCCCAACAGAATGTCGCCGATCTCATCTAGATTCGCCACTTGCCCCGGCAGCCGCACCAGGTATTGTTCGCCGCTTTTTTCGATATAACCCGCACCCACATTGAGATTATTGCGCTCTAGGGCGGTAGTGACATCATGCAAACTCAAGCCATAGGCGACCAGCTTGTCGGGGAAAGGCGTTACGTGGAATTGTTTAACAAAACCGCCAACGGAATTAACTTCCGTTACGCCCGGCACCGTGCGCAACTGTGGCTTGATAATCCAATCTTGAATCTCGCGCAAGTCTGTGGGGTTATACGCCGTACCATCGGGTTTTTTCGCGCCCACTTCTGCCGTTACCGTGTACATGAATATTTCACCCAAGCCCGTAGAAATCGGGCCCATGGCAGGTTCCACCCCGACCGGCAGTTTTCCCTTAGATTCTTGAATGCGCTCGCTCACCAACTGCCGCGCAAAGTAGATATTGGTACCGTCCTTGAAAACAACAGTCACTTGGGACAGCCCGTAACGCGACACCGAGCGCGTGTAATCCAAGTCCGGCAAACCGGCCATCACCGTTTCGATGGGGAAAGTCACACGACTTTCCACTTCCAACGGGGAAAAGCCCGTCGCTTGGGTGTTAATTTGCACCTGCACATTGGTAATGTCCGGCACGGCGTCGATGGGTAATTTCTGGTAGTTATAAACACCCAGAATGGCCATGGCCAAGACCGCCAGCAGCACGAACCAGCGCTGGTGTATCGATAAATTCAAGAGTCGTTCGAACATGATTTCAGTCCTAATCGGTAGAGTTGGATGGTCCGCCTGCTATTTTCAGCTTCACTAAGCGTGCCATTAATGGTCGTGCGTGGCACCGGACTTACCGAGATCGGCCTTGATCGCGAAGCTATTGCCCGCGCCGTATTTTTCTCCGGCTGTCAGCCCTTTGAGTACTTCCACCATACGCCCGTCGCTACGCCCAAGCGCCAACGGTCGCGCCTCGAAATATTCGCCATAGCGGCCGAATACAACAGTCCAAGCGCGCACGGTCTGAATCGCATCGACAGACACGGCGACCGGTACTTGAACCTCTGCCGCCGCTATCTCCACCGAGACGAACATGCCCGGTCGCCACACGCCTTGCGCATTGCTTAAGGTAACGCGCGCCATTGCTGTACGCGTCTGCTCGCCCACCAATGCGCCAATATAGGAGACCGTGCCCGTCCCTTGCGCTTCAAATGCGCTGGCTTTGATCATGACTTTCTGCCCAAGCTTGATCGTGCCTAAATCCTTAGGGTAGACGGTGATTTGCGCCCATACCGTGGACAAATCCGCCACGGTGAAAATATCGGCATCTTCTTTCAGACTGGTGCCTGCCGCTACATTACGATTGACGATGATGCCGGAAATCGGCGCGCGCACTTCGAAGCGCGCTAAGGCGCCACCCTGGCGCGCACTTTCCAACCCCACACCGAGCGAGCGCAAGCGCTGCGCGGCGAGATCTGCCGCAATTTCTGTTTCGCTCAACATCTGCTGTGCTTCGAGATAATCTTGCTGTGCGGTAATTTTTTCTTCCCAGAGTTTTTTCTCGCGTTCAAAACTGGTGCGGGCCAAGATCAAACGTTTGCGCGCAGCAAAATATTGACTACGCAACTCCGCCAAACTTTGACTTTCGATGACGGCCAACACTTCACCTTGCTTCACTGTTTGCCCGACATCACGTGTCACTGACAGCACCACACCCGACAGGCGCGGTATCACATGCACAACCTTTTCGGCATTCAGCATGATTTCACCCGGTAAATTCAGCGTGGGCTTAATCGTGGCCGGGCCGGCCTCGCGGATTTCGACGCCGGTGCTTTTCAATACGGCATCCGGCATTTCTACCCGCGCTTCGACCTGACTATATCCCCAGCGATAGGTTTTGTTTTTATAGGCAGCGGCAACTACGACATCGAAGGAGTGCGGCTCTTCCACGACTTGGTCACCCAACAGGAAATCAGCTACCGGCTTGAAATTAAACGCTTGCGGCGCAGCCCCAAGCCGAGAAAGCGTGAGCGCGACACCGGCAGCGGTCGGCACCAATGGTTTGCCGTCTTGATACAGATAAAGTCGGAATTGCGGCTCAACACCGGTTTCGAAGATGGTCACTTCCAAGCCAAAGCCATCGGTAGTGAACAACTTGCCGCCTTTGGGACCTTTAACGGGCGCACCAGCCGCCATCGGCGCGCCTTCAGCCGCAGCGCCATGACTGTCTGACGTCGTTACGGTGCGCTTTTGCGTCAAGATTAAAGCACCTAAAATCAAGCCGACGACAATTACAATCGTGATTGGGATTAGTTTTTGTTTCACGGTGGGAGTCCTCATTTTGTTTGGGTGGCGTGCTGGCTCAGCACATCCGTTGCAGTGTCGATCGGCATGGCGGTCAAACGCTCAAGTTCGTTGACCAACTTTTGGTAATTGACCAGAGCGCGTACATGCAGCGCTTGGTTTTGAAACAAGGTGCGTTGTGCGTCGAGGATTTCGAGAAAGCCGAACTTGCCGAGTTCATAGCCGCGGTTGGCGACGTTGAAGGCACTTTTCGCGGCGGGCAGCACTTCATCGCGCAGCACACGGACTTCCTGCTGCGCCGCCATTAGCGCTTCATAGGTCTGCGCCAATTCGGATTGCAAACGGTACTCGGTTGCGTCGCGCTCATCTTGCGCCTGACCCAAACGCTGATGCGCTTCGCGCAGATTGCCCTGGTTGCGATTGAAGAATGGCAGCGGAATGGAAATACCAAGTACGCCGGTGTTTTCTCCCGTTTGCGCATAACGTCGGTAGCCTGCACTGACGGTGATATCCGGCACGCGCCGCGCCTGCTCTAATTCCAATAGCGCTTGACGTTGTGCGACGCTTTTTAGACTACGCGCCGCCACTGGGTTGTTGCGTACGCGTTGTGCCAACACTTCGAAACTGGGCACAGCAGTAAGCCTCGCAATTTCCCCGTGCGCCCGCGTGAATCGTGGGGAAGGATTGCCCCAGAGCAAGCTCAGTATTTTGTATGAAGCGGCCAGTTCGCGTTGTGCTTGCATCAGTTCGATGTTCGCACTGGACAACACCAAGCTGCTCTTGGTATCTTCGATGGGTGGTGCCTTGCCCGCTTGTACGCGTTTGCCTACCGCACTCACAACCGCTTGCGCCAGTTGCAGGCTTTCTTCGGCCAGTTGTACGCGCTGCTGCGCGGCTAGCACGTCGGTAAAGGTATTGGCGACACGCGCCTGCAGCGCCAAACGTTTGGCCGCATAGTCTTGCTGCGCTAAATCTTGCGCCAGAGCTGCCGCCGTTGAGCGCGCTTGGCGCTTGCCGCCCAACTCAATGCGCTGATCCAGGCGATAGGTGGTGAGGCGTTGCAGCCCGCCATCACGAGAAGCGCCGATATCTTCGGCTTCGATTGCCAGCTCGGGATTCGGAATCAATCCGGCTTGCAACACCAACCCTTCCTGCGCGCCAATTTCCTTGGCGGCTATGGCCAGCTCGGGATTTAAGCGCAGCGCTAGATCCAGCGCCTCGCTTAAGCTAATTTCGGTTTTTGGCGTAGTACTTTGGCTATTGGCTGCGCCTGCTGCGACCAGAGCTAGTACAACCGGCGCCAACCGGCATAGACGATGAATGACCCCAAACATGGAGCACTCCTTCCTGCAATGAAGATGATCAAGCGGCGCGTGTCATCGCTGCTAAAGCGATGATCGAACCAGGACAACAATCAGAGCGGAAGAATGGCCCGGGGTGGGCGGAATGGGGGTTGTAGTGCAACAGGCAGAATACGCGCGTCCAAAACCGGAAGTTCGGCTTGAGCCAGGGGTGGGATACCCATGCGCGGCAGTTCGAAAAAGCTAATCGATAAATGCGTTAACAAATGTCCAATAGAATTATGGGCATCTTTGTGATCCTGGGTATCATGCTGTGGGCCGGGGTGCTCGTGGTCATGCCCCGCATGCTGCACACCACCCATTGACTGGTGCGCCAATTGATCGTGGCTCGCCACCAATCCCAGGCCGAACGAAGGCGAAAGAAATGAGGCCAGCATAACCATTAACATAAAACGCGTGAAAAATTGTTGAGTACGTCGGGACATATTCGCAGCATTCTAGCTTTAAATGGTTAATGGTCGCAATCTAATTCGGTCCACCACTGACGAACACCATCTACCTCGACAATACCCGTCCCGGGTTGCTTTCTTTTTTTGAAAATACGAGGTGACCCGCCTGAGTATCCACCATAACAACATCCTTGGCACCGAACCGCCCGGAAAGAATTTCTTTGGCCAATGGATTTTCGATCTGAGACTGAATAGCGCGTTTCAGGGGTCGTGCTCCGTACACCGGATCAAATCCCGCCTCGGCGATCAGCGTTAACGCCGTATCGCTGACCTCCAGTTGCATTTCCATAGCCGCTAGTCGCTTGGCTAAATATTGCAATTGAATCTTGGCAATAGACTTGATTTGCGCCGCGCCGAGTGCATGAAACACGACGATCTCATCCACGCGGTTGAGAAACTCCGGGCGAAAGTGATTTTTGACTTCACCCATCACGGCCAGCTTAATAATTTGCGGGTCATCGCCTGACATCTGCTGAATCATGTGGCTGCCGAGGTTCGAAGTCATGACGATCACGGTGTTTTTAAAATCCACGGTGCGCCCTTGACCATCGGTTAGGCGGCCATCATCCAGCACTTGCAGCAGGACGTTGAACACGTCCGGGTGCGCTTTTTCCACTTCGTCCATTAAAATCACGGAGTACGGTTTGCGCCGTACCGCTTCGGTGAGATGCCCACCCTCTTCATAGCCCACATAGCCGGGAGGCGCACCGATGAGGCGCGACACGGAATGTTTTTCCATGAATTCGGACATGTCGATACGAATCAGGTGCTCTTCGGAATCGAATAGAAAATTCGCCAGCGTCTTGCAAAGTTCAGTCTTGCCCACGCCGGTTGGCCCTAAGAATAAAAACGAACCATAGGGTCGATTTGGATCGGCTAAGCCGGAACGCGAACGTCGAATGGCATCGGCCACCAAGCGCACGGCTTCGTCCTGCCCCACTACACGTTGGTGCAACACGTCTTCCATCGCGAGCAACTTGTCGCGCTCGCCTTGCATCATTTTCGACACCGGGATGCCGGTAGCGCGCGATACCACTTCGGCAATTTCTTCCGCGCCGACTTGAGTACGTAGCAATTTATTCGGCTGCGCTTGCTCTTCCGCCTCGGCATGTTGCGCCTGTTTTAATTGCGCTTCGAGCTCCGGAATGCGACCGTATTGCAGCTCGGACATCGCTTGCCAATCGCCCCGGCGCTTGGCCTCGTCCATCTCAATGCGCAGCTTGTCGATGGCTTCTTTGATGTGCTGCGTGCCCTGTACTTGGGCTTTTTCCGCTTTCCAGATTTCGTCCAGATCGCTGTATTCTTTTTCCAAGCGTGCGATTTCGTCTTGGATCAATGCAAGTCGCTTTTTCGAGGCCTCGTCCTTTTCTTTTTTTACTGCCTCGCGCTCAATCTTGAGTTGAATCATGCGTCGATCCAGACGATCCATGACTTCCGGCTTGGAATCAATTTCCATGCGAATGCGCGCAGCGGCCTCGTCGATCAAGTCGATTGCCTTGTCCGGTAGGAAACGGTCCGTGATGTAGCGATGCGACAACTCCGCCGCCGCAACAATGGCTGGATCGGTAATATCCACACCATGATGCAATTCGTATTTCTCTTGCAAGCCGCGCAGGATAGCGATGGTGTCTTCTACCGATGGTTCACCGACCAATACTTTTTGAAAGCGCCGTTCCAACGCGGCATCTTTTTCGACGTACTTACGATACTCGTCGAGCGTGGTCGCGCCGACGCAGTGTAATTCACCGCGCGCCAATGCCGGCTTCAACATATTCCCGGCATCCATCGCGCCTTCCGCCTTACCGGCACCGACCATAGTGTGCAGTTCGTCGATGAAGACGATGGTACTGCCTTCGTCTTGTGCTAATTCTTTGAGCACCGATTTCAAGCGCTCTTCAAACTCGCCGCGGTATTTTGCACCGGCGATCAGTGCCGCCATATCCAGCGACAGCACACGTTTATTCTTTAGCGTTTCCGGCACTTCGCCGTTGACGATGCGTTGCGCCAAGCCTTCGACGATGGCGGTCTTACCCACACCCGGTTCGCCGATCAGCACCGGATTATTTTTAGTGCGGCGTTGTAACACTTGAATGGTGCGGCGGATTTCCTCGTCGCGGCCAATAACCGGATCCAGCTTGCCCTGACGCGCGCGTTCGGTGAGATCCGTCGTGAACTTTTTCAATGCCTCACGACTACCTTCGGCTTCGGCATCGTGTACTGACTCGCCACCACGTACGGCATTAATAGCTTGTTCCAAAGAAGCGCGCTGCGCTCCGTGTTCTTTCAACAGACGACCAGTCGCGCTTTTATCGTCCGCTAAGGCCAGTAAAAACATTTCTGAGGCAATAAAAGCATCATTGCGTTTCAAAGCTTCCTTATCGGTCAGGTTCAGCAGATTGTTGAGTTCGCGCGCGATAGTGACTTCGCCACCCTGCCCCTGGACGGTCGGTAAGCCTTCAATGCTTTTCATGAGCGCTTGTTTAAGCGCGGCCACATTCACGCCTGCGCGCGCCAAGATTGAGCTGGTGCCGCCATCATCTTGATTGATTAGCGCCAACAGCAAGTGCTGCGGCTCAATATAGGCATTATCATTACCCACCGCGGCACTTTGAGCGTCGGAGAAGGCTTGCTGAAACTTGGTGGTTAATTTATCGAAGCGCATGGCCAATCCTCATAAATAAAATCATTCTGGTGTAAATGAAGGCGCTTATGCTGAATTTCAATCGGGATGCGTTAATTCTTTATGGATAGCGCTATCCGAATACTTTTCTGTAGGATAGACAAAATCCCGAGATGCGCCCAATCATCTTTAACACTAACCGTAAAAAAATTTAGGTAAAGAAGGCGAATGCCCTCAATAGTTAGGGTGTATCTAGTCTAAATGGATAATATAACGTGAAACACGACCTCAATCAGGTCGTGTGTTCTATACGCTATATCTTGCGGAACACCAAGCTGGCGTTGGTGCCGCCAAAACCAAAGGAATTGGATAACACAACATCAATGGACATTTGACGTGCGGTATTCGGCACATAGTCCAAGTCACATTCCGGGTCTTGTTCGAACATATTGATGGTGGGGGGTGCAATTTGATCACGTATCGCCAGTGCGCTAAACACGGATTCAATACCGCCCGCCGCACCCAACAAATGACCGGTCATGGATTTGGTGGAACTCACGGCAAGTTTCTTCGCATAATCGCCGAAGCATAGCTTCATCGCCCGCGTTTCCGCAAGATCACCGAGCGGTGTCGAAGTCCCGTGCGCGTTGACGTACTGTACCGCGTCTATATTTACTCGTGCGTTATTCAGGGCATTGCGCATAGCGCGTGCCGCGCCCGAGCCGTCTTCGGTTGGTGCCGTCATGTGGTAGGCATCGGCACTCATACCGTAGCCGCTCATTTCACAGTAAATTTTTGCGCCGCGCGCTTTGGCGTGCTCGTACTCTTCCAGCACTAAAACACCGGCACCCTCACCCATCACGAAACCATCTCGTTCCGTCTCCCAGGGACGACTCGCCGTGGCAGGATCGTCGTTACGTGTAGAAAGCGCTTTTGCGGAAGCAAAACCACCGATGGAAAGCGGAGTTACAGCGGCTTCGGCTCCACCGGCGATCATTATATCCGCGTCGCCATATTCAATCAGCCGCGCCGATTCACCGATGCTGTGATTGCCGGTTGCACAAGCACTCACGCACGATAGATTTGGCCCTTTAAAGCCGTACATAATGGACAAATTGCCCGAAATCATATTAATAATCGAAGCCGGAATAAAAAACGGCGAAATACGCCGCGGGCCATTTTTCGTGTATTCCGTATGGGTATCTTCGATATATTTTAAACCGCCGATACCGGAACCGATATTGATACCGATGCGTTCCGCATTCATCGGGTTAGCTTCTAGGCCCGCATCTTTGATGGCCTGGATACCGGCCGCCAATCCGTAGTGGATAAAAATATCCATACGACGCGCTTCTTTGGGCGATAAGTAGTGATTGACGTCAAAGTCAATGACTTCACCGGCAATCTTTGATGCAAAGGCGCTTGCATCAAATTTACTAATCCGGGCGATCCCGGAATGCCCTGCCACGATATTGGCCCAGGCCGTTTCCACCGTGCTACCGACGGGGGAAACAATGCCTAAGCCTGTGACGACTACTCTGCGTCTGGACAAACTAGCTCCAAATGATGAGGGGAATGTACGGCGTTAATTACTTTGGATGTGCAGATACGTAGTCAACCGCTTGCTTGACGGTGGTGATTTTCTCGGCTTCTTCGTCCGGAATTTCACAATCGAACTCTTCTTCCAGAGCCATTACAAGTTCCACGGTGTCTAGGGAATCAGCACCTAAATCATCCACAAATGAGGATTCGCTTTTCACTTCGGATTCGTTGACGCCCAATTGCTCGGCAACGATTTTCATAACACGTTGTTCTACATTTTCCATCTAATTCCCTTTCCGTTGGTGTAGTAGAAAAGCGGCGGTATTCTACCAAATAAATGGCATCCGACCAAACCGCATTAATCCATGTACATGCCGCCGTTTATGTGCAGTGTCGCACCCGTGATATAACTAGCCTTAGATGATGCTAAAAAACCCACGGCAGCGGCAATATCCTCCACTTGACCCAGACGGCCCAGTGGAATGTGACTCAACAGCGCTAGTCGCTGCTCATCTTTCAAGGCACGTGTCATGTCGGTATCGACAAAACCCGGTGCCACGCAATTGACGGTGATGTTGCGGCTACCGACTTCGCGCGCTAAGGACTTGGAAAACCCTATAATCCCGGCTTTGGCCGCAGCATAGTTGGCTTGTCCGGCATTGCCCATGCAACCCACAACGGAAGCTATACTAATAATCCGTCCGTAGCGCGCCTTCATCATCCCTTTGAGCACGGTTTGGCTCATGCGAAATACCGATTTCAGATTGGTTTGCATAATATCGTCCCACTCTGCTTCTTTCATGCGCAGGAGCAGGTTGTCGCGGGTAATGCCAGCATTGTTGACTAAAATCGCTACTTCGCCAAACTGAGAGCCGATAATTTCCATCGCCTTTTCGATCTCGTCGGCATTATTCACATCGAGCTTAAGCCCAGCACCCTTGATTCCTCGGTCCGCTAGGTAATGGTTAATGGCTTGGGCACCGTTATCGCTGGTTGCGGTGCCGATAACCGTGGTGCCTTGTGCGCCCAGTTCGAGCGCACACGCTTGGCCGATGCCACGACTCGCGCCTGTAACTAATGCAACTTGACCTTCCGCCATTGCCCTTCTCCCGCGATTATTCCGGCTTAATTATTTACAATAAATTACTTTAAAAAAATATCACATCCTATTGTTTTAATTCTATTATTGCAGACTCTATAGATGCCGTATCGGTTAGCGAAAGCTGCTTCATATCCGCCACAATACGTTTATTTAAGCCTGCCAGAATTTTACCGGGGCCACACTCAACCGCAACCTGCACACCCATCTGCGCTATTTTTTGAATGCTCTCAACCCAGCGTACCGGAGAATGCAATTGTTTAACCAAAGCCGCCTTGATCGCCTCTGAATCGTTAAAATCAACAACATCCGCATTCTGCAGCACCGGAATGCTCGGTTTTGTTACCGGCACTTGCTTCAAATACTCTGCGAGACGCTTAGCGGCCGGCAGCATCAAGGCGCAATGCGAGGGTACCGATACCGGTAAAGGCAACGCACGCTTAGCGCCCCTCGCCTTGGCCAACTCCATTCCACGCTCGACCGCCATTTTGTGCCCGGCAATAACCACTTGCCCCGGCGAATTATAATTCACTGCTTCCAAAACTTCGCCCTCGGCCGCCTCTTCGCATACGGCGCGCACCACTTCGTCATCCAAACCCAAAATCGCGGCCATAGCCCCGACACCCTCAGCGCTCGCCTCCTGCATGACTTGTGCGCGAAACCGAACTAAAGGTAGGGCATCGCTAAAATGAAGCGCACCGGCCGCTACCAAAGCACTGTATTCGCCTAGGCTGTGACCGGCCATCACGGCAGGCGCGTCCCCGCCAAGCGCATGCCAAGCGCGATGCGTCGCAATTCCGACCGTCAGCATGAGGGGCTGGGTATTGATCGTTATGTTAAGTACCGCTGCAGGACCCTCCGCCACCATCTGCCAGAGGTTTAACTTCAGCACATCTGATGCCTCGAGAAAGGTGTCGCGCACTACCGACAGGGAATCAAAGCCTGCCATCATACCAACCGATTGCGAACCTTGACCGGGAAAAACAAAGGCAAATTTCATGCGACCGACCTTATTGTCCAAAACTTTAAAATTTTACCAACACCGAACCCCAGGTAAAACCGCCGCCAAACGCTTCCATTAATATGATTTCACCCCGCTGAATGCGCCCATCGCGCACGGCGGTATCAAGCGCCATCGGAATAGAAGCGGCGGAAGTATTGCCATGCTTGTCCACAGTGACCACGACACGATCCATGCTCATCCCGAGTTTTTTTGCCGTCGCTTGGATAATGCGAATATTTGCTTGATGCGGTACCAGCCAGTCAATTTGGCTTTTCTGCATACCGTTGGCGTTGAGCGTCTCGTCCACGATGGCATCCAAAGTATTCACCGCCACCTTAAATACCGCATTGCCTTCCATGTGGATGGTGGCTTTATGATGGTAACCCGCTGAAGGGCCCGCGTTCACTTTGAGCAAGTTTTCATACTGCCCATCCGCGTGCAAATGCGTAGCAATAATGCCTGGTTCGTCGCTGGCTTGCAGCACCACGGCACCGGCACCGTCACCCCATAAAATACAATTTGAACGATCACTCCAATCGGTAATGCGCGACAGCGTTTCCGCCCCGATCACCAATACATTTTTACACGAACCGGCGCGAATAAATTGATTCGCCGTGGTCAGTGCATAAACAAAACCACTGCACACCGCTTGTATATCAAAAGCCGGACAAACATTAGTAATGCCCAATTTTTGCTGCACTAGGCAAGCCGTACTGGGGAAAATAAAGTCCGGCGTAGTAGTCGCCACTAAGATTAAGTCGATTTGATTCGCTGCTATCCCGGCCGCTTCAATCGCCGCACGACCTGCCGCGGCGGCTAGATCGCTCGTGGTTTGATCCGCCGCGACGATATGGCGCTCGCGAATGCCGGTGCGCGATACAATCCACTCATCGGTCGTATCGACGCGCTGCTCAAGCTCGGCGTTGGTGAGGATATATTCCGGAAGATAACTCCCGGTACCCAAAATATGAGCGTGAATCATACGGGTGCCACCGGATGTTCAAGGGCCATTTGCTCACTAATCCGCCGTAACACGCCGCGCCGACATTCGGCGATAGCGCGATTTAAAGCGCATTGAAAAGCAAACGAATCAGCGCTCCCATGACTTTTAATGACAACCCCGCGCAAACCCAACAAACTGGCACCGTTATAACGTCGGTGATCGACACGCTGCTTGAAGCGCGAAAGAACGGGTTGGGCCAAGACCGCTATTAACTTAGACAATAGACCGCGTTGAAATTCTTGTTTGAGGAAAGTCCCCATCATTTGCGCAATACCTTCGGAGGACTTCAACGCGACGTTTCCGACAAAACCATCGCACACCACTACGTCCGTGGTGCCTTTATAAATATCATCGCCTTCTACATTGCCATAAAAATTGAGATGGCTTTGGCGAAGTAATTCCGCCGCCTGCTTTACCACTTCATTGCCTTTAATCGCTTCTGCACCGATATTGAGTAGGCCGACGCTAGGCCGCGGTAAATCCTCAACCGCCGAAGCCAGCATCGCACCCATCACTCCAAACTGCAATAAATCCTCCGCGCTGCAATCCACGTTGGCACCTAAATCCAAAACATAGGCGCGCCCTTTTAGAGTCGGTAACACCGTGCAAATGGCCGGGCGATCAATACCCGGCAGCGTTTTTAAAACAAAACGAGATAAAGCCATGAGGGCGGCCGTATTGCCGGCGCTGATGGCCGCATGAGCCTCGCCGGTTTTTACAAGGTTGATGGCCACGCGCATGGAGGAATCCTTTTTATTGCGCATCGCCACGACGAGGGAATCGTGCATGGTGACGACTTCCGTGGCGTGATGAATGCGTAGACGCGGACCGACAGTGTGCCGGTGTGCGACGAGTTCCGTTTCCAACGCGTCGCGCAAACCGACTAGAACGACATTTACTTCCGGGTCAAGGTCGAGCACAGCCAGCGCAGCGGGAACCGTTACATGGGGGCCGTGATCGCCCCCCATGGCATCGATGGCTACCGTGATATGCATGAAATTCGCCAGCGCTATTCGCGCTTGCGGAAAGTACTTATTCGCCCTTGGACTTCAGAACTTTCTTGCCGCGATAATAACCGCTGGGGCTGATGTGATGACGTAAATGCGCTTCGCCGGTCGTCGGTTCAATGGCCAACGGTGGGTTGGTCAAAAAATCGTGCGAACGGTGCATACCACGCTTAGACGGGGATTTTTTGTTCTGTTGTACGGCCATAATACTAACTCCTGTTAAACGATCATTCTTTAATAGCCTTCAAGCTCGCCAAAACAGCGAATGGATGAAGTTTGCCGGTTTCGGCGGATGGACTACCTTTACAAACATTTTCCGCATGATGCGATGCCATCGGTAACGCCAGCAAAATTTCTTCTTCTACCAATGCTTCTACTTGTAGATCGCGTTGTACCATTATGGAATCCGGCGCGTCCGGATCTGCTTCCATTGACTCTTCTGGTTCGTACTGCACCAGCAGGAGTGAGTTATCAATTTTTAAATGATAATCCATCGACTCCAAACAGCGCTGGCATTGTACTTTAAGAATACCTTGGACTTCACAGCGCAAACCGGGAGACGCTCCTTCATCGACAAAGCCCGTCAGTTTGAAACGCACTGCACCGACGTTCGACGCAAGACTTTCCCGTAGACGTTCAAAGCGAATCAGCGCGATCTCGCCCTCCACACTTTGCCGACCGCGCGCAAACTCGATCGGGTCGGGCACGACCTGTTCAGACATAAGCCGCGCATGATACAATTTTGCGCTTTAGCTGTCAAAACGAGAGTTTACGCGTGTTCAAGAAAATCTTAATAGCTAACCGGGGTGAGATCGCCGTGCGCATCGTACGCGCCTGCTCCGAAATGGGGATAAAATCGGTTGCGATCTATACCGATGCTGATCGCCATGCGCTGCACGTGAAAAAAGCTGACGAAGCCTATAACCTGGGGGCCGATCCGGTTTTGGGCTACCTGAATGCACATAATATCGTGAATTTAGCCGTCGCTTCCGGTTGCGATGCCTTGCATCCGGGCTATGGCTTCCTCTCCGAAAATCCGCAGTTAGCGGATGTTTGCGCACGGCGCGGCATCAAATTTATTGGTCCGGATGCGGCGGTGATTCGCCAAATGGGCGATAAAATTGCCGCGCGCAAGGCCATGATGAAGGCCGGCGTTCCGGTGATTCCCGGCTCCGATGGTAACTTGGCATCGGTGCAAGATGCCGTCGAACTCGCCAAGAAAATTGGTTATCCGGTAATGTTGAAAGCCACTAACGGCGGCGGTGGTCGCGGAATTCGCCGTTGCAATAGCGAAGAAGAGTTACTCAAGAATTTTGACCGGGTCGTATCCGAGGCCACCAAAGCCTTTGGTAAGCCCGAGATTTTTCTGGAAAAAGCCGTGGTCAACCCGCGCCATATTGAAGTCCAGGTACTGGGTGATAGCTTCGGCAATGTCATCCACTTATATGAACGCGATTGCTCGATCCAACGCCGCAATCAAAAACTCATTGAAATCGCACCCTCGCCCCAACTCAGCGAATTGCAGCGTCAATATATCGGTAAGCTCGCGGTCAAAGCGGGACGTGCGGTTAAATACGTCAACGCTGGCACGATTGAGTTTTTACTGGATCAAGACAATCAATTTTATTTCATGGAAATGAATACACGTTTACAGGTCGAGCATACCGTAACGGAAAGCATCACGGGGGTCGATATTGTGCAGGAACAGATCCGTATCGCCAGCGGTCTTCCTCTGCAATACAAACAAACCGATGTCAGCTACCGCGGTTTCGCTATGGAGTTTCGGATTAATGCCGAAGACCCGCAAAATGATTTTTTGCCCAGCTTCGGCCGCGTCACGCGCTATTACGCACCGGGCGGCCCCGGTGTGCGCACCGACGCTGCGATTTATACGGGCTATGTAATCCCCCCCTATTACGACTCCATGTGCGCCAAATTAACAGTATGGAATCTCACCTGGGAAGGCGTTGTGGCACGCGGCCGTCGCTCCCTGAACGACATGTTGGTATACGGCGTTAAAACCACTATTCCGTATTACCAGCAAATTTTGCAAAATGATGAATTTCGCGCCGGGAAGTTTGACACCAGCTTCGTGGAAACCCACCCCGAGCTGACAAAGTACCAAACCCCCCGGCCCAAAGAATTGTTGGCGGTCGCCATCGCAAGCGCGATTGCGGCTCACGAAGGTCTTTAAAGAGATGGTGTTTTAAGAAATGACGAAGATACATATTACCGAATTAGTGCTGCGTGACGGCCACCAATCCTTACTTGCCACACGCATGCGTACTGCAGATATGCTACCCATACTGCCGAAATTGGATAACGCGGGTTTTTGGTCCCTCGAAGCCTGGGGCGGTGCCACATTCGATGCTTGCGTGCGTTTTTTGCGTGAAGACCCTTGGGAACGTCTAAAGACGCTACGCAAGAATCTACCGAATTCGCGCATCCAAATGTTACTGCGCGGTCAAAATTTACTCGGTTATCGTCACTACCCGGACGATGTCGTGCGTGCCTTCGTACAAAAATCCGCCGACAACGGCGTAGACGTATTTCGTGTCTTCGATGCGATGAACGACTTGCGCAATCTCAGCGTATCTATTGAATCCGTGAAAAAAGCCGGTAAACATGCAGAAGGTACGCTGTGTTACACCACCAGCCCAGTGCACAATATTCCGCATTTCGTGGCCTTGGCACAAGAACTCGAAGTTATGGGTTGCGACACCGTTGCAATTAAGGACATGGCGGGATTGCTCACGCCGTACACCACAGCAGAATTGGTGAAGGCGATTAAAGCCGCCGTCAAAATGCCAATTCATATCCACAGCCATGCCACCTCTGGTTTGTCGGCCATGTGTTTCTTGAAAGGCGTGGAATCCGGCGCGACCATGTTAGACACCTGCAACTCCGCGTTAGGCGAAGGTGCCAGCCATAGTTCAACCGAAAGTATCGTCGCAGCACTACAAGGCACACCCTACGATACCGGCCTGAACTTGGCACATCTGCAGGAGATCACCGCTTACTTCCGCGAAGTTCGTAAAAAATATTGGCAGTTCGAAAGCGCCTTTACCGGTGTCGACACGCGCGTGCTGGTGAATCAAGTGCCTGGCGGCATGATCTCAAACTTATCCAACCAGTTGAAAGAGCAAGGTGCTCTCAATCGCATGGATGAAGTGCTGGCAGAGATTCCGCGCGTGCGCGAAGACCTGGGTTTCCCACCGCTGGTGACACCAACCTCGCAAATCGTTGGCACCCAAGCCGTGCTCAACGTTTTGACCGGCACGCGCTACAAGAGCGTCACCACCGAGGTAAAACATTATTTACAAGGCTTCTACGGCAAAGCACCGGGGCAGATCAATGCAGAAGTGCAGAATCTGGCGATCGGTACCCTGGAGGTCATCACGCGCCGCCCGGCAGATTTATTGCAACCGGAACTGGATAAGTTGCGCAATGAGATCGAAGGCTTGGCCAAGACCGAAGAAGACACGCTGACCTATGCCATGTTTCCGGATTTAGCCCGTACTTTCTTCCAAGAGCGCGCTGCCGGCACGCTCAAAACCGAAATTTTATCCGAGCCACAAGCAGCGACGCAAGCCGGTGGTTCACACTTTGCGCCGAATGAATTCAAGATCACCCTGCACGGCGAAACCTATCATATCAAGCTTACCGGTAGCGGCCAGCAAGGCGAAGATCAACGACCCTTTTATGTATCGGTAGACGGTGTAAATGAAGAAGTTTTTGTCGAAACCTTAAGCGAGATCGAAGTGGGGGCCAACGGTTCATCTACCCGCGCCAAGACAAAATCCAATGCACAAGAAAGTACTGGCAAACGTCCACGCCCTACGCACTTAGGGCATGTCGCAACTGCCATGCCCGGCACCATCGTTGAGGTGTTGGTTGAGATCGGCAAAAAAGTGAAAGCCGGTGAACCTGTTTTGGTCATCGAAGCCATGAAAATGGAAAATGAAATTCAAGCCGCGATCAGCGGCACGGTTATCGGTGTCTTCGTGAGCAAAGGCGATACCGTGACACCGGATGAATCCTTGTTGGAGATTCAACCGGAATAAAACATTGCGGTGGGTTGCGTTTCATGCGCCGCCTACGCGATAAGTGCTATTTCGCCTGCCCCATTACTCACTCAACATGCCCATGCTCGTCCTTGCGTCTTCTTCTCCTTACCGCCGCGAATTACTGGCGCGTTTACGCATGCCGTTTGAAGTCGTTTCACCCGATGTCGATGAAACACCTTTCACACAAGAATTACCGCAGGAGACTGCGCTACGCTTGGCGCAATTAAAAGCCCGCGCCGTTGCAGGCCAATTTCCCGACGCGCTCATCATCGGCTCGGATCAAGTTGCGCTCTTGGGTACGCAACAAATCGGAAAACCGCACACCCATGAAAATGCCAAAAAGCAATTGCAAGCGGCCAGCGGCCAGTCCATGATTTTTCATACAGCACTCTGCCTGTATAACAGCAAGACCGACAAAATGCAGGCACGCGTGGTGCCCATCACCATCCAGTTCCGCAAACTAAGCGATGCCGTCATCGAACGCTATTTACTGGCCGAGCAACCCTACAACTGTGCCGGTAGTGCAAAATCGGAAGGTTTAGGCATTGCACTCATCGAATGCTTTGAAGGCGAAGATCCGAATGCACTGATCGGTCTGCCCTTAATCGCCTTGGTAGATATGCTGCAGCAAGAGGGTGTAGCCGTACCTTAATTAATCAACGGAAGGCTAGGACGCTATGCCCCTCGGTACGCTTTATCTGATTCCGGTTCCGCTCGGCGATAGTTCTTTACCCATAATCTTGCCGCAAGGCGTGCGCGAGATCGCGGCTAAACTCGATACATTTATCGTAGAACATCCGAAAACGGCGCGCGCCTTTCTCAAACAAGTTGAAACTCGAACTCCGTTGCAACAAATCAACTTATTGGTCTTGGACGAGCACACGCTCGTAGCGGATTTGCCGGCTTTGCTTGACCCACTGCGTGCCGGAAAAGATATAGGCCTGATTTCGGAAGCCGGCTGCCCCGCCGTCGCAGACCCCGGATCGAATTTGGTTCGTTTTGCACATCAAGAGGGAATCCGCGTTGTGCCCCTGGTCGGTCCCTCTTCGATCTTGTTAGCTCTGATGGCGAGCGGCCTTTCGGGGCAACATTTTACATTTCATGGTTACTTGCCTGTCGATAAAGCTGAGCGTAAAAACAAACTGCGGGTATTAGAGATTGCCTCTTGTGAGCGCGACGAAACGCAAATTTTCATCGAAACACCTTACCGCAATCAACAGATGTTGGAGGCGATCATTGAAACATGCCGCACAACAACTTCGGTGTGCGTCGCCACAGAGGTGACGCTCGCTTCGGAGATGATACAGACGAAAACCGTGGCCGAATGGAAAAAGCAATTGCCGGAAATTGATAAACGGCCCACGGTTTTTCTGCTGCACGCGACCAGCACGGCAAAGCCGGTTAAGTCGCACTAAAAGTTTCGATTTGATCCAAGCGAATCTGCTCTTCCACACCCGCCGTATCACGAAACTTCAACCATTCAGCTCCCGCCTGGGTGTACACATCCAAAGCACGACCGTATACCGTACGACTATCTTTGAGTTGCAATTGCAGTGACCAACGCCGCAGCACCGCAAACTCCAGCCGTTCATGCTGTGCACACGAGATCGGCTGGTACTCGCTCATGTCAACGCAACTGGGTGCTCATCGAAGACACTAATGCCTCCGCGCTAGCCGCCCCCAACCGTTTAGCAAAACGATCAGCCAAGCTTTGGTGCGGCGTATAATCGACGATATCTTCCGCTTTAATGACATCGCGCGCGACCGATTCGGTGCTGCCGTATGCATCCGCTAAGCCCAGCTCCACACTGCGCACACCCGTCCAAATTAAACCGCTAAACATGCCTTCGGTTTGTTTTAAACGTGCGCCGCGACCGGCTTTCACCGTATCGATAAATTGTTTGTGAATTTCGCCCAGCATCGCCAGTACATGCTCTTTTTGAACCGGATTAACCGGTGAGAAAGGATCCAAAAATCCTTTGTTTTCACCGGCTGTTAGCAAACGTCGCTCGACTCCGAGTTTTTCCATCGTGCCGGTAAAACCAAAACCGTCCATTAGCACACCGATAGAACCGACCAGCGAAGCTTTATCGACATAGATTTTATCCGCCGCCACGGCCACGTAATAACCACCCGAGGCACAGATATCGTCGACCACGACGTATAACGGTATTTTTGGATTTTGAGCTTTAAGTCGTTTGATCTCGTCGTTAATTTGCCCTGCCTGCACCGGGCTGCCACCCGGACTATTGATGCGCAGAATCACCCCCTTAACATTTTTCGCCTTAAACGCTGTCTGCAAGCCTTCGATCATGCGTTCAGCACTGGCTTGGCTGCCGGGCGCAATAACACCTTCCAGTGTGACCAGAGCGGTATGCGCTTTAGTGTTCGGGAGACCCGTGCGATCCGTCCAACCCATCACCAAAAACAACACGATAAATAAATAAATAAATCCGGCGATTTTAAAAAAGATTCCCCACTTACGCGCGCGGCGCTGTTCGGTAATCGAAGCCAACGCTACTTTTTCTAATGTCTGCCGTTCCCAATGATCGACTGGCTCACTCATGTAATTCTTTCCCTTCCATTAAAAATACAAAACCTTCTCGTTCCAGCACACTCAGCTTATACAAGCCGCGCCCATTGCAGGGTCCGCCCCGGCAAGCACCCGTTTTCGGATCATACAGCGCCCCATGCGTAGCGCACACGAAGTATAGCCCTGAAAAATCAAAAAACTCACCCGCGTTAAAGTCAATTTCTACTGGGACATGACCACAACGATTCAAATAGGCTACAGCCTCGCCATCGTAACGCGCGACAAAAGCCGGTAGTCTTTCGTTCGCCCAAAACACTTCAAAGCGCACACCCAACCCGCCCTCTGGCAGGGCGCTTGAATCACAAATCAAGCGTTCGCTAACAGCCATTGCTCCAAATCCTCCATGCTATCCAAACAAGCTAAAGGTGCAAGCCGCAGTAAATCACTTCGTGTGTGCGCTCCATAACTCATCGCCAGCGCCGCCACACCGGCATTCTGCGCCATCAATAAATCATGGCTCGTATCGCCGATCATTAAGGTCCGCTGACTCGTCGTTCCTAATGCGCCGATCAGTTGCTGTAACATTTCCGGATGCGGCTTGGAAAAACATTCGTCGGCGCAACGCGTCTCATGAAAACATTCGCGCAAACCCGTCTGCTCCAATACCCGGTCCAAACCGTGTCGCCCTTTCCCTGTCGCGATGCCCAGGAGAAAACCTGCCTGATGTAAATGGCGCACAATCCGCTCGGCACCCTCGAACAATGGAATATCGGCATCTCGGCTTAAAAAATGATGCCGATAACGCTCCACCAATTTGGGATAATCCACGTCCGGCAAACTTGGCAACAAATGCGCAATGGCTTCATTTAAACCCAACCCGATAATATACCGTGCCGCTTGCCCGCTCGGCACCGTCAAACCCAAATCCTTGCAGGCGGCTTGAATCGAACCCGCGATCACTGCGGTGGAATCCATGAGGGTTCCATCCCAATCAAAAACAATCAAATCAAATTGCTGCGGCATTTTCATTTAGATTAGTCTGATGCAACGGCTAAACCATGCATAAATTGCTCCAACTCCGGCGGCAGCGGCGCTTCCAAACGCAATTTCTCTCCGCTCAACGGATGCTCAAAAACTAATGTGTGCGCGTGCAGAAACATACGTTTCAAGCCGTGCTTGGCTAATTGTTTGTTCCGTGGAAAATCACCATACTTATCATCACCGGCAATGGGGTAGCCCAAATGCGCTAAATGCACCCGAATCTGATGCGTACGCCCGGTTTTGAGTTCCGCTTCTAATAAACTATATTCGGCCCAGACCTGACGTAGATAAAAAATCGTGTGCGAGGCCTGCCCCTCTTCGGCCACGGAAACACGCCGTTCGCCGGCCTCAGTCAGATATTTGTGTAAATTCAACTTAACGGCGCGTTTGGGATCCGGCCAAACTCCGTTGACCAGTGCGAAGTAACGCTTATCAATAGTGCCTGCGCGAATCAACGCATGCATTTTAGTGAGTGCGGAGCGTTTTTTAGCCAAAATCAGCACACCCGAGGTCTCTTTATCCAGACGATGTACCAGCTCCAAAAATTTCAACTCCGGACGCTCCAAGCGCAATTGCTCGATCACCCCACGCGAAATGCCGCTGCCGCCGTGTACCGCAAAGCCGGAAGGTTTATCGATCACCAGCAGCGCGTCATCCTCAAACAGTGTTGCGCCCCGCAAACGCGGAGCAATAGGCTGTAGAGAGGAACTTACTTGGGGTTTGGCGGCGACTCGGATCGGTGGAATACGCAGTTTATCGTCGATTTCCAAGCGATATGTGGCATCCACCCGGCCACTGTTAACCCGTACTTCACCACTGCGTAAAATGCGGTAAAGATGGCTTTTGGGCACACCTTTCAAATGGCGGATGAGAAAGTTGTCGATACGCTGGCCGGCCGCATTTTCGTCCACCACCACCCAAGTTACGGATTCTTTGCCTAAATCATTCATTATGCTTATACTGGCCAATCCGGTCTTGGCTGCGAATCGCGTCGAAGGTGCGTTCGAGACCATGACAGGACGGCTTCGTTTCTGTTGCACGTGGTACGGTTATTCGTACAAAAAAGCGACTTTTTGACACAGCTTGCGCGGCAAGTATTTATAAGTCATCTCAGTCCCACGCCTAATAGTTCAAGTCGAACAAAATGGTTAACTCGCTCACCATCAAACAAAAGCAGCGATAGTACTTGAATTACGCGCTCACAGTATATGGATAAAGCTTCGGCGGCTAAATCGCCGGAGTGAAGCAAACGAGATGATAAACCTAGCCCGCTCGCATTCGGATATGTATGTTCCTCACAGCAGCCCGCTGATTTTCCCGGTCCTCCCGCACGCTTCAACCCCTGACAAACCCTATAAAATAGGATGGCTATGCACTCTTTACCCGGTCTAATGTTGTACTGACCTAGCCAATTAGGTGCCGCTTGCGCGGTGCTGTTTGTCGCCCCGTGTATTGAGCGCGGGAGACCCTAAAATGAAACGCATGTTGTTTAACGCTACGCAGGCTGAAGAGCTACGCGTCGCCATCGTCGACGGCCAAAAACTGGTCGATCTCGATATCGAATCCTCTACCAAAGAGCAACGCAAAAGCAATATCTACAAGGGCATTATTACCCGCATCGAGCCCAGCCTCGAAGCCGCCTTTATCGATTACGGTGCCGAGCGTCATGGCTTCCTCCCCTTTAAAGAAATCGCCCGCACCTACTTCAAACAAGGCGTGGATGTTGGTCGTACCAGTATCCAGGAAGCGATGCGAGAAGGTCAGGAAGTTATCGTGCAAGTCGAAAAAGACGAGCGCGGCAACAAAGGTGCGGCACTCACCACCTTCATCAGCTTAGCCGGACGTTATTTGGTGTTAATGTCGAATAACCCGCGCGGCGGTGGCGTTTCACGCCGTGTTGAGGGAGAAGAGCGCGATGAATTACGCGATCTGATGGCGCAACTGGATGTACCGCAAGGCATGAGCATCATCGCGCGTACCGCCGGTATCGGTCGTAACCTCGAAGAATTACAGTGGGATCTGAATTACTTGCTGAATCTCTGGCAAGCTATCGAAGAAGCATCCGGCTCGCAAAAAGGCGCTTTCTTAATTTATCAAGAAGGCAGTTTAGTGATCCGCGCCATTCGCGACTACTTCCACCCCGAAATTGGCGAAGTGCTGATCGACACCGAAGAAATCTACGATCAAGCCGTGCAGTTCATGAGTCATGTAATGCCCGCCAATGTGAACCGCATCAAGCTCTACAAAGACGATGTACCGCTGTTTTCCCGTTTTCAGATCGAACACCAAATCGAATCGGCGTATTCCCGCGAAGTGACTTTACCTTCCGGCGGTGCGATCGTGATTGACCACACCGAAGCCTTGGTCTCGGTCGACGTCAACTCGGCGCGCTCCACACGCGGTGCCGATATCGAAGAAACTGCGCTGCGCACCAACTCAGAAGCCGCCGATGAAATTGCGCGCCAACTACGCTTGCGTGACTTGGGCGGCTTGGTCGTCATCGACTTCATCGACATGGAGAGCAACCGCAATCAGCGCGAAGTCGAAAAACGCCTGAGTGATGCTTTGCATTTGGATCGTGCCCGGGTACAAATGGGAAAGATTTCACGTTTTGGCTTGCTCGAATTATCACGCCAACGCCTGCAACCCAGCTTAGGCGAAACCAGCCATGCGGTATGCCCACGCTGCAACGGCACCGGACATATTCGCGGTACGGAATCCACGGCTTTACACATCATGCGCATCATTCAAGAAGAAGCCATGAAGGAAAATACAGCGGCCATTCATTCGCAAATTCCGGTGGACGTTGCCACTTTCCTGTTAAACGAAAAGCGTGCTGACATTTGGAAAATTGAAGCCCGCTTCAAAGTCAGCGTGGTGTTAATTCCCAATCTAAATTTGGAAACCCCGCACTACACGATTACCCGTCTTAAATCGGACGAATTGGCTGAAATTGACAAGCCGAGCTATGAACTCGCCGCCACACCAGAGCAAGGCTCCGTCGCGTCCGATACCAACGGTGAACCCGCTAAACCGCGCCAAATTGCGGTGGTACGCGACATCACCCCAACCCAACCCGCCCCGCAGCAAATGGCCACGGTGACACCGGAAAAATCCGGTCTCTTGGGAAAACTAGGCAGTTGGTTGCAAAACCTGTTTAGCGAGAAAAAAGAAGAAACTGTCTCGGCACCCAAACGTAGCGCCACACGAAATGACCGTGACCGCAGTCCACGTCATGGCCGTGACCGCAATAGTAGCCGCCGCGACGGTCGCCAAGGCCGCCCGGAAACTACGCAACGTCCGCCGCGTAACGAATCTGTAAAAGAAGCTCCTGCAGAAAAACCCGCAGAAGCCGCCGCATTAACCGAAGGCCAAGAGCGCAGTAAACGTGGACGACGGAGCCGTGGTGGACGTGATCGCGGCGAACGCGGTGATCGGCCAGAGCGCGAGGCGCAACCAGCCCGCGAATCGGTTGCGGCCATCGACGCACCGCCGCATGAAGCCAATGCCGTACAACGCCCGGAGCGTGCTGAACGTGGCGAACGCCCACCCCGTAATCGGGGGCGTGGTGAACGCACTCCGCGTCCGGAGCGTAATCCGCAAGTCGCCGCCGGGAGTGCAGCGGAGGTTGAGGTTGAAGCGCGATTACCCAACGTTGAAACACCGGCACCGGTGGTGGCCAACCAAATCAGCCAAAGCGAATTGCCTTTTATTGCACACGAACCCGCTCCGGCTCCGGTAGTTGTCGCACCCGTAATAACGGCACCGGTCGCAGCAATTGAAGCCTATGTACCGCATGTAGAGACGGCAATGGTTGCGCCTTTACCTGCACCCGTTGTGGCGCTGGCCGCCAAGCCTGCGCCCAAAATGGAACCGGTTAATTTGGAAGCTTCGGGACTGGTGATGATCGAAACCAGTCACGACAAAGCTGTGGTGCCCACAGCACCTGAAGAATCCACCAAAACACCGCGTGGATCGCGTCCTAAACCCGCTTGGGCGCAGCAACAAAACACCGGCAATACCGAGCCTTTACAACAGGTCGAAACACGCGATTAAAGTAGGTTTAAGTATATTTCGTCGCTATAACGACAACGCCGCGCATTTGCGCGGCGTTGTCGTTTCTGCAGAGGCATTTTTAAGATTTAAAATTTTTACTGCGCACTAAGTGGTCGATAAAACCCAAACCGGCATCTTCTACCATATCCAATACGCGCTCGAACCCAGCGCTGCTGCCGTAATAAGGATCCGGTACTTCGCGCTCAAGAAAGTTTTTGCTGTGCTCCATAAACAAACCGACTTTGTGCGCGTATACATCCGGACAATCCGCTTGTAGGTGCGATAAGTTATCCGTATCCATCGCCAAAATATAATCAAACTCGATAAAATCACGCGGCCCAACCTGTCGGCCCCGTAAACGCGATAAATTGTAGCCGCGCCTCGCGCCCGCCGTCTGCGCGCGCCCATCCGGCGCATCGCCAATGTGGTAATCGTGTGTTCCGGCAGAATCAATACGAATAAAATGCGTTAGCCCGGCTGTCTCTACTTGGGCACGAAACACGGCTTCTGCCGTGGGCGACCGGCAAATATTACCCATGCAAACAAATAACACTTTAATCATGCTCTGCTACGCCGAACAATTGCTGCTTCAACATTTTTAATTGGTCACGCCGTTGAGCTGCGGTTTCAAAATCCAGATTCTTGGCCGCTTCCAACATTTCTTTTTCGACGCGCTTCACTTCACGCGCCAATTCTTTGTCGCTCATTCGGGTATAAACGGCTTCCTGTTGTGCGATTTTACGCTGTAGCTGTGCTTCATCGTAATCGTAGGAACCTTCTATAATATCTTTAATGCGTTTGCTGACACCAACGGGTGTAATGCCGTGCTCGGTATTGTAAGCCACCTGTTTGGCGCGCCGTCGTTCGGTTTCACCCATCGCGCGCTGCATGGAGTTCGTTATCCTATCGGCATACAAAATCGCACTGCCGTTAATATGACGTGCAGCGCGTCCGATGGTTTGGATCAGAGAACGTTCGGAGCGTAAAAAACCTTCTTTATCCGCATCCAGGATTGCCACGAGGCTCACCTCTGGAATATCCAAGCCTTCGCGCAGTAGATTGATGCCCACCAACACATCAAACTCGCCCAAACGTAGATCGCGAATAATTTCCACCCGCTCTACGGTGTCGATATCGGAATGCAGGTAGCGCACTTTAACCTGGTGCTCTGCTAAATAGTCGGTCAGATCTTCCGACATACGCTTCGTCAGCGTGGTCACCAACACGCGCTCACCTTTGGCCACGCGTAAATGGATTTCCGATAGTAAATCATCAACCTGAGTTGTGGCGGGACGCACCTCAATGGTCGGGTCGATGAGTCCGGTCGGGCGCACCACTTGCTCTACCACTTGACCTGCGTGCTTCGCCTCATAATCGGCCGGAGTGGCTGAAACAAACAACGTTTGCGGCATCAGTTGCTCGAACTCGTCAAAACGCAAAGGCCGATTATCCAAAGCCGAAGGCAGACGAAAACCAAAGCCGACCAGATTTTCTTTTCGTGCGCGGTCGCCTTTATACATGCCGCCGATTTGCGGAATGGTGACATGCGACTCGTCGATGAACATTAGCGAATTCGGCGGCATGTAGTCGATGAGCGTGGGTGGCGGTTCGCCTGCGCTACGCCCCGATAAATGCCGCGAGTAATTTTCGATACCTTTACAGAAGCCTAACTCGTTCAACATTTCCAAATCAAAACGCGTGCGCTCGGCGATGCGTTGCGCTTCGATCAGCTTAACGTTCTGTTGATAAAACTCGATGCGCTCGCGCAGTTCTTCTTTTATCTTATCCATTGCGCGCAACGTAGTCGCCCGCGGCGTAACGTAATGGCTGGAGGGATACACCGTAAAGCGTGGCAAATCGCGCAGAATATGCCCAGTCAACGGATCGAACAATGAAATGCGCTCAATTTCGTCGTCGAACATTGATAGCCGCACCGCATTTTCAGAGCTTTCTGCTGGAAAAATATCCAACACATCGCCGCGCACACGAAATACGCCGCGCTTGAATTCCGTCTCATTGCGCTCGTACTGCATTTCGGTGAGGCGCTTAATTGCATCGCGTTGGGCGATTTTTTCACCTTGGCGCAAGTGTAAAATCATGCTGTGATAATCCACGGGATCACCGATACCATAAATGGCCGACACCGTGGCGACGACGATTGCATCTTTGCGCTCAAGTAGCGCTTTAGTGGCGGAAAGACGCATTTGTTCGATGTGTTCGTTGATTGAAGAGTCCTTCTCAATAAACATATCGCGCGACGGCACATAGGCTTCCGGCTGATAGTAGTCGTAATACGAAACGAAATACTCGATGGCATTTTCTGGGAAAAATTCACGCATTTCCGAATACAATTGCGCGGCTAAAGTTTTATTCGGGGCCATAATAATCGCCGGGCGACCCAAGCGTGCAATGACATTGGCCATGGTGTACGTCTTGCCCGATCCGGTCACGCCGAGCAGGGTTTGATATTTTAAGCCGTCTTCAAAACCTTCGATAATTTTGGCGATGGCTTGGGGTTGGTCACCCGCCGCTTGGAACGGCTGGTGTAGTCGATAAGGGCTATTGGGGAATGTCGCGATCAAAGGTAAAATTACCATTTTTTTAGAACGTTAAATTGTAACACGCAAGAGAAAATAGACCCGCTAAACTCCCCGTTACTTCAAGATACCTTTAGGATCGTCCGTGAAACTCTCCACTCGTGTACAAGCCATCAAACCTTCCCCCACCCTCGCCGTGACCGCGCTTGCCGCCAGTCTTAAAGCGCAAGGCAAGGACATCATCGGCCTCGGTGCCGGCGAACCCGACTTTGATACCCCACAGCACATTAAAGACGCGGCAATTATGGCGATTAATCAGGGATTTACCAAATACACCGCCGTGGATGGAACACCTGCGCTCAAGGCCGCTATTATTGCCAAATTTAAACGTGACAATGGCCTGAGCTACAGTCCAAAGCAAATTTTAGTCTCCTGCGGGGGAAAGCAAAGTTTTTTCAATCTGGCACAAGCCGTCATCGATTCCGGTGACGAAGTGATTATCCCTGCCCCGTATTGGGTGTCTTACCCCGACATCGTAATTTTAGCCGATGGGAAACCGGTCATCATCAATGCCGGTATCGAACAAAACTTCAAAATAACGGCAGCACAACTCGCCGCGGCCATCACTTCAAAAACACGAATGTTTGTCATCAACAGCCCCAGCAACCCCAGCGGTGCCGTCTATACCCAGGCGGAACTAGCGGCGCTGGGGGTCGTGCTGCGCAAGCATCCGGAAATTTTAATCGCCACCGACGACATGTATGAACACGTTCTGCTCGGCGACACTCCTTTCAGTAACATTCTTAATGCCTGCCCCGATCTGTACGACCGGACGATGGTGTTAAACGGTGTGTCCAAAGCTTATTCCATGACGGGCTGGCGCATCGGTTATGCCGCCGGACCGCAGGCCATTATTACCGCGATGACCAATGTGCAATCGCAAAGCACTTCTAATCCGACTTCCATTTCGCAAGTCGCCGCAGAAGCCGCCTTGAATGGCGATCAAAACTGCATTCAGCCGATGCTCGAAGCGTTTCATCAACGCCATGTATACGTGGTCAATACCTTAAACCAAATTCCCGGTGTGAAATGCTTAGCGGCTGGCGGCGCCTTTTACGCTTTTGCGGACGTACGTCAAGTCATCCAGCGCCTGCATAAAATCGGCATCATCGCCGCCGCAACCGATATCGCCATCAGTAACTACTTGTTGGAGAAAAGCGGCGTGGCTGTCGTACCGGGTTCGGCCTTCGGTTTAGAGGGTTATATCCGGCTGTCTTTTGCGACCTCGATGCAAAATCTAGAGCAGGCGCTGACGCGCATTCAACAAACTTTTGCGGTTTAACGCGAAAATGTGCAAACTATTATTTAAAAATATTCTCCAGTATCTGCCCGGCTTTTGAACCCATACCTGTCCCAAAACCTGGACCCAAAATTGCCGTACCCGCCGCCGCACCGGCGAGTGCTGCACGATTCGGCAGTAAAATTGGTTCAGACACCGTACCGCTCACATCCAATGGCACATCCACCAGGCCGGCAATGCCTTTAAGTGCAACATTAATCCTGCCGGAAAGTTGCTTGTTGGCCGCGATATTCACATTGCCATGTGCGCTCAACACGCCCGAGGCAACGTACAGTTGCCGCAATTGAATCTGCTTACCCGTAATTATCAGCGTTCCCGAGAGTGCATCGAAACGCGTTTGTCCGCCGCGCGTACCGGATCGGGTTAAAGTCTTAACCGCCTGCGCTAAATCAAAGCCGTATAACACCCCCTGCCGTACCTCGAACTTGAATTGAGCACTCAATCCGTCCAAGAGTTGCGTCGGCTCTTTGCCGTGCAGGCGATAGCTGCCCTGCGCATCTAATTTTCCACTAACACCAATCGAATGCGTCATCAGCGCGACGATTTCTTTGGTTTCCACATTCTGGATTTTTAGATCCCCCCTTGCCTTCCAGCCCCGCGACCAATCGATAATGGCTTTCCCCTGCAACTTTCCAGCGTAAAGCCTGCCGTGGATATTCGATAGATTGAGGGTGTTTTTCTGCAACTGGCCCTGCGCTATTAATTGCTCGAATTTAAGGGCTGTTTTAAGCGGAATTTCCCATTGCTTTGCGCTAATTTGCACATCCTGAGTTGGCGTTCCCGGCGTGAGATTCAGCTTAAATTTACCGTCCTCACTACCCGCCTCAATGCCTTGTACACCTTGCTCATTCAGTTCAATGTCGGCGCGCAAGGGGCCCCACTTCAAGCCCTCCAGGTCTAATTGCATTGCGCGCAGTTGAATCCGTTGCAAACGAATCAACGACGGCTCGTTGGAAACCGGTTTCGCCAACGCACCAACAAAGCCGAGCAGGTGCGAATTAACCTGGAAACCCTTTACTTCCACCGCACGCAACACCTTGACTTCTTGGAACAGCGACCCCAGTGCCGGGCGAAGCGTTATCGTCTCAAATTTACTTTGAGGTTCTTTGCCAATACCAAGGCCATAAGCGGTAACAGACGGCAATGGCAGCAGAGAAAACCGTAATGCCGCAATTTTTACCGGTTGCCCAATTTTTTCCGATGCGCGCTTCTCCAAGAACGAAATATAACTATTCAAAGGAATCATAAAGGGTAATAAAAACGCAAGTAACAGCAGGAATCCAACCAGAATTACACTGTATTTAAACCATCGCATACGATTTGATTCGGCTCCTTTTGTTGACCGTGAGGGGCGAAAGCTATTATTATATGCGGCTCACAAATTCCCCGATAGCTCAGTTGGTAGAGCAACGGACTGTTAATCCGTGTGTCCCTGGTTCGAGCCCAGGTCGGGGAGCCAAAATTAAGCATTTCTCCCGGTAAAACCGGGCGAAAGCATCCAAGGAAACTTCCACGCTGAACGGCGCGTGCTTCCGGTACAAAGCAAACATCCTGCGTTATTGCGCAAGCGGTGTCAGTACCGATAATAGGCGCTTAATCAACGCACTCCGCAATCCGGGTGCCGTGCCACCCAAAGCAAACCCCAGCAAGCGCCCCTCGGCATCTTCAAAGTGCCCAGCCAAGCAATCTGCTTGCGTTTCGATGCGCCACTGGCCGTCGGCACCATTTGCAGGCGGCGCGACCGTCACCGGTAAAGCGGGTGTCTTGACCACTACCGGCATGGCCGGATACGCGACGGGTGTTGGCTGTCCGCTAAGCGTCGCGGCCAAGGCGCGCACTTGTTGCAGCAAGGGTTGCACAAAAGGCAACACCAAGCCTTCGACCTCGGCGCAATCGCCGATGGCGAACACATTTTCGGCGCTAGTTTGCAATAAGCGGTTGACCACAATGCCGCGCGCCGTTGTGATGCCCGCCGTTGCCGCTAATGCGGTGCGTGAGCGTAGGCCGATGGCCGATAACACCACGTCGCTTTGCCACACCTGCCCATCATCCAGTGTCAGGGCAATACCTGCGCCTTGGCTTTCTGCCGTCAGTGCCGTGCAGCCATAACACCACTGCACGCCGACCTGCGCCAAGCCCGCGCCCAAAGCCTGCGCAATGACGGGCGGCAGCAAACGCTCTAAAGGATATTCACCGCGATGTACGACGGCTACGCGATAACCCGCCGCTGCCAGGTCATTAGCAAACTCACAGCCGATCAAGCCGCCACCTAAAATCGTGACGCTTTGCTTGCCTTCCAGCGCCGCACGAAATGCACGGTAGTCGGACAAGTCGTTGACGCTATAAATCTGCTGCGCCGCCGCACCCTGCACGCCATGTGCGATGGGATCGGCACCCAAGGCCAGCACTAGACGGCTATACGTGATGTTGCCTTGATCCGTCAGCACCTGCTGCGCGGCCAAGTCGATGGCCTGCACTTGGGTTTGCGTCAGGATGCGCGCATTTAAGCCTGCGCCAATCTGCGCGGCAGTTTGGTTCGACAGTTGGTCTGCCGTTTTACCTGCCGCGAGCGCGTTCGACAGATTCGGCTTGGCATACACCGCACCATCATCGGCAGTGATGATAGTGACCGGCGTATCCCGATCCAGCTTGCGCAACTCGCGTAGCAAACCATAGCCGGCCATGCCGCTGCCGATAATGACGATAGGTTCCATATTCATTTCCTTTTAAGCAGCGATCTGCACCATTTCAAAATCCGCCTTGGCCACGCCGCAATCGGGGCAAGCCCAATCTTCGGGAATATCTCCCCAGCGGGTATTCGGCGCGATACCGTCGTCCGGCAAACCTTGCGCTTCGTCATAGATGAAACCACAAACCACACATTCCCATTTACCTGTATTCATGATGTATCCCTTTTTCAGTTAGAAGTTAATTAAACCGCAACTTGCGCTGCACGCGCTTTGTAGTGATTGGCATGCCGCTCTTCAACCTTGGCCAATGCGGCGAAGCGTTTCTCGGCCTTGAGTAAAGTGGCGCGAAACATTTCCGCGTGCTCTTTCGACTCCGCGATTTGCTCATCGAATTCTGCCACTGCCGCTTGTTGACCTTCGACTTGCGCTTCATGCCGAAACTTTGGATACATTAGACTGTATTCGTAAGTTTCACCGGCAATCGCGTATTCCAAGCACTTGTCAGGCGTCATCGAGGACTTGGGGAAAAGCAGATCGGCATGGCCCAAAGCGTGCTGCACTTCCTGTGCGGCGGTTTCCTCGAAAATACGCGCCGACTCCTCATCGCCGACTGCGCGGCACACTTTGGCAAAGTGCAGATACTTGATATGCGCCATGGATTCGCCGGCAAACGCGGCTTCTAAATTTTGGATCGTGATGGATGGCTGTTTCATTGCAATCTCCTATTCAGTTATTGTCCGATCAGTGGACAACCCAGATTCTGCAGAAACATCAGCAAATGATCCAATGAATCATTTTTGTTAAATTAATCGTTTTTTTCGATTATGATACATCTATGACCAATCTCCCCTCTCTGCGCCAGCTCAGCTACTTGGTGGCCCTGGCTCAAAAGCTCAATTTTACCCAGGCGGCGCAAGACTGCTTTGTTACGCAATCCACCTTGAGCGCCGGCATCATGGAGCTGGAGTCAACGCTCAACGCGCGTCTGGTCGAGCGCGAACGCCATCGCGTCCTGCTCACCCCACTGGGCGTTGAAATCGTCGCGCGCGCGCAAGACATCCTCGCCGCAGCAGAAGACCTGGCGCAGACTGCCGCACGCGCCGACCCCTTGGCCGGCGTGCTCAAACTGGGCGTGATCCCGACGATTGCGCCCTTCCTCTTACCCAGCGTGCTGCCGGAAATGCGCAAGCATTTTCCCGAACTGCAATTCGCGCTGCGCGAAGACCTCACCCTGAATCTATTAGCCCGCCTGGAAAACGGCCACCTCGATTTCGCACTGATCGCTTTGCCTTTCGAGACCGGCAATCTCCTGACGCGCGAACTCTTCAGCGAAGAACTGTGGCTCGTCTCGCCGCCCGGCAAAAAACAGCCGCGCCGCCAAAGCATCGCCAACCTGGACCAGGAACAATTACTTTTGCTCGAAGAAGGTCATTGCTTGCGCGGCCACACCCTGAGCAGCTGCAACTTAGAGCCGCGCAGCAGCCACGCCCCTGAAGCCACCAGCCTGTTCACCTTGGTGCAAATGATCGAAGAAGGCATGGGCGTGGGTTTGCTGCCGGAAATGACCTTACGCGCCGGGTTACTCAAAAACAGCACCCTCATTGCGCAACCCTTCAGCGCCCCAGCACCTAAGCGCAGCATCGCCCTCATCGCACGCGCCTCCACTTCGCGCCGCGAAGCCTTCGATCAACTCAGCGATGTTATCGTAGCGCAACATCGCCGCAGGCAAAGTACTAAACTTTCCAGCTTAGCGAAGGCCGCTAGTTCGTCATCAAGTAAGATTTAACGAGGGCCGAAACCGTCCAGAAACTGGGAATTAGCCACCCCCAAGATGGAACACGATATTTTAAAAATAACGGCACCCTCGCTTCAGCCCCACCTTATCCAGTACAATAGGGTTGCAGGCAGTCGTGAGTCTGCAGCTTCACGCTAATGGGGGCGACCTGGCTTCGACGTGGGTTGCGAAGCAGTGCAGTGCATACCGAGGACCAGTTACCTCGTAAATACATCTGGAAATTTATAGTTGCCAACG
>JAYVZN010000040.1:0-5708 GCA_043783305.1 Betaproteobacteria bacterium | reverse complement strand
TGTTAATAGCGTGGCTTTAAGCGGTGCAATAAAGGCCAAAAAGAGGAATGCGCCGGTGAATAAAACGTAGTGCATATTTGTTCTCCATGTTTGAGGTGGGCCATTAAATCGATTCTGTGTGAATTCGTGGGGCGCGATAGTTACATGGCATTATGCCACAGCATGATTCACTGCGCATACAGCTAAAAACGCTAGAGAAATCATGCGGCAACTGACCTACATCAAGAAGAACGTATTCGAATACTTTAGTTGATTAGCCCCTTGAACCGAGGATCGGAGACCGCGTCACTAATTAATTTTTGTACCGCCTGTCCAAAGTTTTGTGCAACTTGTTGACAGGCTTTGTCTGCGACAAAGTTAGTCGAAAATTCGTAAGAAGAATTCACCACGTATGCTGGACTGGATTGCGACGAGAGTGAAAGACTTAGCAGCCACTTACCAGCGCCAATATTAGAATTGAAATCGACTTCATCGAGTTTCCCCTTAATTGTAATGGGCGAGGATGCATCATAAATTCCAGCAATCTTCAGCTCATCAATGAAGGCTTTCTCAATATAGGATTCAAAACTGCCAACCACGGCGACTGGTCCGGCCGCTCTACAGATGATCGAGTTTAGCCCGGGCTTAGCAGACTCAAATTTTGCAACAGATACTGGTTTTACTTGTAGTGCCTTAATTTTCTCAATATTGTTCGAAGACAGTCCATAGGGGCTAACATTGTAAGCGCATCCGCTGAGCATGCCGCAAACAATGGATACTACTGTAATGATTGATCGACTCATGGTTTTTCCCTTATTAAATTTTGATGTTGCTTCCCGAGCAACGGCGGCTTACAAGTTGAAAATATGCTTGAATTTTCAGGCGTATGCAATACTCTTTAGCGGTTTTACACATTGGAGTAGCAACTGGCTGGGTATAGGGTATATCTGACTGCTTCTCCATCGCTTGCTTGAGCTGCGCACGCCGCGCTTCTATTTCCTCAATCTTTTTCAATGTTTGCACCGGTAGATTTTCCACGTTTTGTGGCGTAACCCCGGCGCGTTTTAATTTGGAGCGTTCGATGGCGGCCTGGATCATGGCTTTCTTGGCATCGGCATCGCTGCTGCCGGTGGCGGGTGTTTTCGAGCCTGGAGTCTTGGCGGCGAGTCGGTCGGCACGTTCTTTTTTCGCGCGCTCGATGCGTTGTAAGCGGAGTTCTGAAAATTTGATAGCGCAAATAGTCCGCGCAGGGCGTTAAGAAAAAAGAGGGTTTGACATACTGCTTAACCGCAGTCACTGCTACTTTTTATTGCCGGTTATGGCGAACGCTAGCCCGCAGAGAGTGCGACCGCGGTGCCTGGAAACGCCCGTAACAACTTACCGTCCATTGTTACAAGCTTCGTGCCCAATTTCATCGCTAGGGTGGCAAATTCACAGTCATATGCCGAACATTCACTATCGCGCACCAGTTCCAAGACGCTGAGCGAGTCCACTTCGTATTCGGTTCCAGCGAGCAAATCTTCCGCCTCGCTCTGGAGGCTATGCGCTTGCTGGAACGTAAGACTTCCTCGCCTAAGGTATCCAGCCAGGATGTTTCGAAATTCACTTCGCCACAGAACCGGCGCAGCCCAATTGGGGTCGTGTTCGAGTAGGGCCTCTGCGGCCGAGGTGTGCTTGCCAGGTAGATACAAGTACGCCAGCACATTCGAGTCCACGACAATCATGGACGTCCCTGCCTCTTCAGGGTGTCAATGTCGCGTGCTCGAAACTTTGTTGTGCTCAACCCCGCCCGTAACTGGCGCGCACGCGCAAGCCGTTCGCCGGGAGCTATCTTGGTCGGCGTAAGCACGGTCTCAAGGCACACAATTGCCTCACTGTTGAGGCTGCGGCGGTGCGTCTCCGCCGCAACTTTGAGTCGTTCGTACACCTCGTCCGGAATGTTCTTCAACGTCAGCGTTGTAGGCATAACTTTCTCCAACCATTATGGAACCATAATGGTTCCAGTATACAACCTGCCGCTCAGCTTGCCAATCTGCGAGCTAACCCGGGGCGGTGCAGGGGATACTGGGCATTTTCTAACAAATGCGAAAACGGACACTTGGCATACTGAGTTGGCGTATTTTGTTCAGGGTGTCCAGCGCGGTGTGCCGTTCCGGTTTTTGCAGGGCCAACAGGTTTTCCTGAAACACCGGGTTGTTCAGGTCAAGCCGGATCAATGCATCCTGATTAGTCTTTGCCATTGGCCAGCCGCCCAATCACAGCGTCACCCTCTGCATCGCTCGCCGGATTGCTGCTGGACCATTCCAGTGCACGCTGGATGTCGGCCGCTGCCTGGGGTTCGTGTAGCCAGCGTTCGTTGTCTGGGATAACAGTGGCGGTACGCACCAGCCAAACGCCAGGCGCTTGTTCCTCCACCAGCACCTGCCGCCCAGCAAATTGCTTTCCCAGGGAAATCTGGCCGTTTGCGCCAATGACCTTGACGCTGGGGGGTGATAATAATGGCGCGCTCATTGAATTTATCCTAAATTGGTTTATTGGTGCTGTACCATTTTGGTATAGCAGTGTGCCGAGTTAAGTAAAATATCGGTGGCAGCCTTCAGCGTCACATTAGTTATTGAAGGTGAAAAGTCAGAAAGACAGGGTTAAGCAGAAAGCCAGCAGAAAGTCAGGGTCAAGCCTTGCCCCTTTTGCTTGCGCGGCGAGCCCCCAAGCAGAGACTTGCTCTGCTAAAAAAACTGACGGTCAACCCGGCGGCATTTTTCTGCTCCCGATTTCTGGTTGCAGTAGTCCCATTTTGGGACTACTATGCATTCATGCGAATTATTGCGTTATCGACGCTAAAAGCTTTTTGGCAAGCTCAACCGCGCCATCAAGACACCAAGGAACCCGCGCTGGCCTGGTATCGCCACGCATTGCATGCCGATTGGTCTGCGCCGTCGGATATCAAGCGGGACTTTGGCACTGCCAGCATCCTGCAAGACGGGCGCGTGGTATTTAATCTGGCAGGCAACAAATACCGGCTGGTGGTCTGGGTCAACTACGCCTACCGCGTGGTGTATATCCGATTCATCGGCACCCATGCGCAATACGACAAGATAGACGTGCAAACAATTTGACGGAGAACGACATGAACATCAAACCCATCAAAACCAAGACCGATTACAAGACAGCGCTCAAGGAAATCGAAACCCTCATGCGCGCCAAGCCAGGTACTCCGGCAGGAGATCGTCTGGATGTGCTGGTAACACTGGTGCAAGCCTACGAGGCCAAGCATTATCCACTAGACCTGCCCGATCCGGTCGAAGCCATCAAGTTCACCATGGAACAAAAAGGGCTGACGGTGAAAGATCTGGAACCAATGATCGGCCGCTCCAACCGCGTATACGAAATACTCAATCGCACACGCCCACTGACCTTGAAAATGATCTGGCGATTGTACCAAGGGCTAGGGATTCCAGCGGAATGCTTGATCCGGCAAGCGGATGATGAGTTGATGGTTACCAAGGTGGCTTGATTTTGTCGCTTACACAAGGCTTCAGGGCGGTAAATGTTATCGACTAATCCGGCCTGCTTTGCGTTGTATCCAACTGCCGCCGCGAAACTTCCAAACAAGATAACCCACAGCATAAATCTCGCCCAGCGCGGCAGGACGTTAAGCGGGGAATAATTTTTTGATCGAACTTTGAGGCGCATATTTACGATCAATTAGCGTTGAGGTTTGACGTTTCGCTTAATGTTCAGCGTTGGCGTGACCGGCTTTGCCAACGTCCGCGCCGGTGATCCCTTAACTGGAGCGGGAAGGGGAGTGAATCGCGCTAGCGCGCGACCTCCCTCATAATTAATAGCGTACGTGTTGCTCTTGAATGTCCCCGCGCGCACCTGATCAAAGATCATACGCGCGTTAGAGACATTGCTAACATCGTGCGCGATCGCTAAATTCCTATCGATCTTCTGCACGATATGCGTATCCGAGGCCTGGATAATCTTGCCGCTATATTGTCCGCTGGATGTCGGTAGCTCAATGCGCCCCAATCCCTCTCGGCCGAGCTTTTGTAGTGCTGTCGTGTATTCGGATGCGTTCATTTTCCGGCCGACAGGAACGTTTTGTTCCTGTATCAATTCTGCTTTTGATCCTCGTCCTGAAGTTTTAACCGCATAGCTGCTTTGCAGCTTTATGTCTCCGATCATCCCTTCTTTGAAATGCGCGGTGAAATTATTCCCTTGCGTTTGCTGTACCCAATGCAACGCAGTTTCCCCGACGATCTTTCCTTGATAGACCTGTAATTTGCGTTGATCGGGAATGCCAATCACCGCATCATCGCCTACAAGCTTTTGTGCGATGAGCTTAGCGTCGGCAAATGAAGACGCGGCAGGATTGAGGCGGGCAGGACTTAGATTCTCCAATTCTTTGGCATACAAGTCGCGCGCCCAGCTCGGGACTTGACTCGAAACACGGACTACCATGCCTTGCTTTAGCTGTATTGCGAGCGTTGGTTTTTTTCCTAAAGCGGAATTATCATAAATATAAGCGTGATCGGACTCTAAAACTGCTTGCCGTATCAGCTCGGGATTACGCTTAAAACGCTCGCGGATTTTATCTTCGGGAACGTTGTGTCCACCGTTCTTGAAACGTTGCGCAACTCGGCGCACTGATAATTCCGGACTGCGCACATTGACGTGATACATCACGACTCGAAATCCAGCCGCCTTAGCCTCGCGAACAAGTTCTAATTTTGATGGATGGGAGAAGGTCGACTCGCTGACAAAGGATTTCCCTTGTTTCAAATGTTCCTGCCTGCGTGTTTCAGCAATTTTTGCCGCTTTGTAGGCTGCTTCCATCGTCTTATCGCGCAATTCTTCGCGCTGGATAATATCGGCATTGATGAATGGTGCTTTGGTACCAGTCTTGATGCGCAGTTCATACAGGGTGGATTTACCTGCCCCGTTAGGGCCGGCAATCATGAACATGGTAGGTTTGCTCACGGCTTGCTTGGTTCTGCTGCGCCGTAAATGATTTTACCTTCCTCATCAATGCCGACACCTTCACCCCGACGGCGCATTTCAGCAAAAAACGCTTCTTCCACAGGCGATGCATCCCAATGACTTGCACCAAGCTTGTCAAAGTATTGCTCTTGTTCAGCATCGCTTAAGTCATCAGGGGAAACCAATCCCCTCAAGGCCTGTTCGATTTTTGCATAGCCAAATCGTGGGTCGCTTTCGAAAGCGCGACCAAGGCGTAACCAATGCTCTGCCTGGCCAGCGATCGAGCGACTTTGGAGTGTCGCCGCATCGCGCAGCGCTTGCATTTCTTCATCTGAAATTTTGACGGCTGAACTCATAAAACCCCCGCGTTTTGAACGGTTTCATAATAAAACTTTGCTGGTTTCATTATGAAACCAATGCGAATATCTGTCAATCTGCGGCAAGCTTTTTCATATAGGCATCGAATTCTTCACAAAATGACCGACATTGTCCGATGCATTGTCGATGAAACCCGGTGACCTTCCCTCTGTTTTTCGTCTTCCAACGGGCAGCGTTCATGCTACCTGTTTTTCCATCTGTTGAGCGGTCAGCCACTCCTGCAAGAACAGCATAGGCGACTTGTATCCGAGTGTGGAATGCAGCCGACGCCGATTGTAAAACACCTCGATATACTCGAAGGCCATGGCCGTCATTTGTTCGCGCGTGCGCCAACGCCAGCCATGCACCCGCTCGTTCTTAAAGCTATT
>JAYVZN010000039.1:0-13774 GCA_043783305.1 Betaproteobacteria bacterium | reverse complement strand
TCTAAAGCAATGTGGACGATCTGTAGTTTAACGCTCGGCTCTTTCGGGGCGCTCAACTCTTTCGGGACGTTCCACTTTTTCAGGGCGCTCAACTCTTTCGGGACGCTCAATTTTCTCAGGGCGTTCTATTTTTTCGGGACGTTCAATTTTCTCGGGACGAGCTACTTTTTCAGGACGTTCTATCTTTTCGGCGCGCTCAACTTTTTCAAGACGTTCGGCTTTTTCGATACGCTCACGAGGTTCTGTTTTCTCGATACGTGCTTGGCGGAGCTCTGTTTTTTCAACTTCTTTTGCGTCGAGACGCGCTTTATTTCGTTCTAAACGTTGTGCCGCATTTTGCAGACCCGTATTGGTCGGATTTTTGGTGAGATTCTTGTTGACGCTAGTAATGGCCTGATTCAAAGGGCCGGATGGGGTTGTCGTTGTTGTTCCAATCGTGCCGGTTGTGGTGCTCGTGGTGCTTGTATCTGCTGCCAGCGCGGCGCCACCGGACAGGAAAGCAGCGCTGATAGCAATGGCGATTTTACTTTTGTTAAACATAGTTTGCTCCTTAACGTGACGCATCGTTGCCCAAAGCCCGGAGGAGATGCCAGCATCTACTCCGTACAAGGCTTGCTTGGGATGTACACATCGAACCAGATGAGAAGCTATGTTGTCAATGCGCGCGCCGATAGCCGGAGTGAAGAACCAGGTGGATAACATGCTGTTTAGCAAGATTTAGAGCAAAAATTAAAGTTTGTCAATGCGGGGCGCGTTGATGATTTTCGGGCGTAGCGGGCAAGAGGTTCGGAGGGCATATCTGACTGACATGAGGTGTTGCGACGTTACGCGATCTTGAGTACGATCTTGCCGGTGGTATGACCTTCCTCAATCATCGTATGCGCTTGACCGGCCTGTTCCAACGTGAGTGTATGCGAGATCTTAATTTTTAAACGATTGGCTTCGATCAAGCGCGCACCTTCTTCCAGAATGCGCCGTTGGTGTATGCGTTGATCGTGCATGCTCAGCAGAGTCGGTGTCAGTATCAGTACAAAAGCGAGCACTAAATTACGCGTGCGCGCTATTTTTAACGCATCGCTGCTGCAATCCCACTGCAGCAGCGACACGATGCGTCCATACACACGGGTACAGGCAAAAGAACGGCAAAAGGTATCGCCGCCCACCGTGTCGAATACCAGATCCACGCCATTGCCTTTAGTCCAATCCAGTACCGCCGTGGCAAAGTCCACATCGTTATAAACAAATACACGATCCGCGCCGAGCGAAGTAACCCAAGCCGCTTTGTCGCGCGTGCCGACGGTGGCGAGTACGGTGGCACCGGCTTGTTTTGCAATTTGCACTGCGAGATGACCGACACCGCCGGCGGCACCATGAATTAAGACGGTCTGGCCTTCTAACAAATTACCACGATCCAACAGTGCTTCCCAAGCCGTAATCAGCGCCAAAGGTAGTCCGGCCGCTTCTTCTAGGGTCGCATGGCGCGGCGTAAACGCGGCGTAATCTTGATGCACAACGGTATATTCAGCGTAGGTGCCGATTTCATTGCCGAGCCCCCCATTGAAAAAATAGACTTCTTCGCCGACTTTGAAACGGGTAACTTCAGTGCCGACGGATTCGACGATGCCGGCACCGTCGCAACCCAAAATGCAGGGTAGTTTGTCGGGGTAAAAAACCGGATTTTTGCGCAGTTTGGTGTCTATCGGGTTGATTCCAGCGGCAGATAGCTTGACGCGAATATACTGCGGGCTGAGTAAATCCGGCTTATCAATTTCACGCAGTTGCAATACTTCGACACCGCCTGCGGCGGTCATGAGCATAGCTTTCAAGAGGCTTCTCCGTTATTTGAACACCTAAATCGGTGTTCGGTTACCGGTTATCGGGTACAAAGTGTAATCGCGCCGTCGTGCTTAGGAAAGGGCTTTTATGCCGGTCAGTGCGCTGCCTGCACGAATGAGGTTCATGTTAAAATCGACGGCAACGTAACAAGCGGCAGTCCTTATGTCCGGCAGCACTCTCGGTAAATTATTTTGCGTCACCACCTTTGGCGAATCCCACGGTGCGGCTATCGGCTGCGTGGTGGATGGCTGCCCGCCCGGCATGGAGCTCAGCGCGAGCGATCTTCAACTCGATTTAGATCGACGCAAGCCCGGCACCTCGCGGCATGTCACGCAGCGCAAGGAAACCGATACAGTGGAAATTCTCTCCGGCGTGTTTGAAGGCAAAACTACCGGTACGCCGATCGGTCTCTTGATTCGTAACGAAGATCAGCGCAGCAAGGACTACGGCAGTATTGCAGCGACTTTCCGCCCAGGCCATGCGGATTACACGTATTTGCAAAAATACGGCATTCGCGATCATCGCGGCGGCGGTCGCTCTTCTGCGCGTTTGACGGCACCGAGCGTGGCGGCGGGTGCCGTGGCTAAGAAATGGCTGCGGGAACGTTATGGCATTGTAATTCGTGGTTACATGAGCCAAATGGGTGAAATCGTAATCCCCTTTAAGTGCTGGGAAGATACCGAACAAAATCCATTTTTTGTAGCCGACAACGCCAGCGTGCCGCAACTTGAAGCGTATCTCGATGCTATTCGCAAAGAGCGCGATTCTATCGGCGCAAAAATTACGGTCGTCGCGGAAAACATGCCCGTGGGTTTGGGTGAGCCGCTGTACGACCGCTTGGACGCAGATATCGCTTTTGCCATGATGGGATTGAATGCGGCGAAGGGCGTAGAAATCGGTGCCGGTTTTGCCAGTGTGGCGCAACGCGGTAGTCAGCACGGTGACGAATTAACGCCGGAAGGTTTTGTGGGCAACAATGCCGGTGGTGTGTTGGGTGGTATTTCTTCCGGGCAAGACATCGTCGTTTCAGTCGCCATTAAGCCCACATCCAGTATCGCGATTACGCGCCGTTCGATTGATCTTTCCGGTGCGCCGATTGATGTAGCGACCACAGGTCGCCACGATCCTTGTGTCGGCATTCGCGCCACGCCGATTGTCGAAGCTTTACTGGCCATCGTGCTGATGGATCATGTGCTGCGTCATCGCGCACAGAATGCCGATGTAACGCCACCGCTGGTGCCGATTCCGGCGCAGCGGAAATAACCCGCCACGACCCGCTGACCGGCGCGTTCTCCTTTTAGCACGCGGCGCATAACGCAGATGCCCAACCCGATTCCCTACTGGCGCTTGTCCGGTTATTACTTCTTTTACTTTGCCTTTGTCGGTGCCATGTCACCTTATTGGGGGCCGTATTTGAAGTCGCTGGGATTTAACGCGCTCGATATCGGCACGCTAATGTCGCTACTGGCGGTGACACGCATCTTCGCGCCAAATATTTGGGGCTGGATGGCGGATCGTTCGGGTAAACGCGTGGCCATTGTGCAAATGGCTGCGCTGGCAAGCCTGTTTTGTTTTGCCGGGGTATTTTGGGGCCAAAGTTTCGGGTGGATGTTTGCCGTGATGACGGGCATGAGTTTCTTCTGGAGCGCGTCGTTACCGCTGGTTGAAGCAACGACCTTTAGCCACCTCGCCGAGCGCGCCGACAGCTATGGCCGAATTCGTCTTTGGGGGTCGCTGGGCTTCATCGCTTCCGTGGTAGGCGTAGGCTACGTGCTGGACTTTACGCCGATTACTAGGCTGCCGTGGATGGTGTTCGCCATGCTGGCGGGAGTTGCCCTATTTGCACGTTTTATTCCCGAAGCGGAATTGCCGACGCACGTACACGATCAGGTTTCGATCTGGGATTTAATGCGTAACCCGCAAATTAGGGTGCTGATCGCAGCGTGTTTTCTCATGTCTGCCGCGCATGGCCCGTATTACAGTTTTTATTCAATTTATCTCGGCGAATACGGCTACAGCAAAAGCCAAATCGGCTGGTTGTGGGCGCTGGGCGTGATTTGTGAAATCGGGATTTTTCTAACGGCACCACGCTTGTTTAAACGTTTCGCTGTTGAGCGCGTGTTGATGGCGAGTTTCGCTATCGGCGTATTGCGGTTTCTGCTGATTGCCTGGGGCATTCGTTTTCCGGCGGTCATTATTTTGGCGCAAGTGCTGCATGCCGCCACGTTCGGCGCTTACCATGCCGCGGCGGTGGCTTTGATTAATCGCTTTTTTCGTGGGCGGCATCAAGCCAAAGGGCAGGGTATTTATAACAGTATTTCCTTTGGCGCCGGAGGTGCCTTGGGTAGTTTGTATGCCGGTCTTGCTTGGGATCGCTTGGGCGCAAGCGGCACATTTACCATTGCCGCAGGCTGCGCCGTACTCGGCTTGATATTATTGCTGTGGAAGTTTCGCGGACGTAAAGAAACGGCATATCTATCTTAGCGTAGGCGGGTTAGCGCGATTTATCGATGGGTAATATTTACTTCAACCCAACCAATAACTGCTCCCGCGTCAGTACAAACACGAATTGATCGCCGCCGCTGGTTTCCGGCCAGGTGAATGCCAAGTGCGGAAAGGCGGCTTCGGCAGCGGCTCGGTTGTGTCCTAATTCCACAACTAAAATTCCGCCGGGATTCAGATGCTGTAGAGCCTGGTTCACGATCAGGCGCACATGATCTAAGCCATCTTCACCGCTGGCTAGAGCAAGGGTGGGTTCGTGTCGGAACTCCTGCGGTAAGGTCTGCATGGAAGAGCGATTGACGTAGGGTGGATTGCTGATGATGAGGTCATAAGTGCGGCCCTGCACGGCTTGAAAGAGATCGGACTGCAGCAGATCAACTTGATCTGTAAGTCCATAATCCACCACATTACGCTCAGCGACTTGCAGCGCATCAGGTGAGATGTCTAAAGCGTCGATATGGGTATCGGGAAAAGCATGCGCCAATAAGATCGCCAAGCAACCGGAGCCGGTGCATAAATCCAGCGCGGTTTTAATTTGCTCCGGATTAGCGACCCAAGGATCGAGTTGTTCGCGCAATAGTTCGGCAATGAAGGAGCGTGGCACGATGACGCGCTCATCCACATAAAATTTAAAATCACCCAGCCAGGCTTCGTGGGTTAGATACGATGCCGGTACACGCTGGGTGATGCGTTGCTCCAGGATTTGCAGGACGGCGGCAATTTCGTCCGGTAATAATTTTGCGTCTAAGTAAGGGTCGAGCGCGTCACGCGGCAAATGCAGCGTATGTAGGATCAAATACGCTGCTTCGTCCAGTGCGTTACTCGTGCCGTGGCCGAAAAATAAGTCGGACTCACTGAAACGGCTGACCGCAAAGCGCAACAAATCGCGCGGGGTGGTGAGGTGGTCTTTGGCTTGTTTGAACACGGGTGTTTACTGTAAAAGCTTTTCCAAGGTACGCTGATAAATCTCGCGCAGCGGTTCGATGTGATCCAACTCCACACATTCGTTGAGCTTGTGAATAGTGGCGTTGCGCGGGCCGAGTTCGATTACTTGCGGGCAGATATCGGCGATGAAGCGACCATCGGAAGTGCCGCCGGAAGTGGAGAGATCGGCATCGACACCGGTTACTTCTTTGACGGCGGCGGAGATCGCTTCTACTAAATTACCGCGAGCGGTGATATAAGGTTTGGAATATTCCCACTCGATACGGTATTGCAGACCGTGCTTGTCCAAGATGGCGAGCACTTTCGATTTCAGACCTTCTACGGTGCTGGCGGTACAGAAACGAAAGTTAAACAAGATTTCCACTTCGCCGGGGATGACATTAGTCGCGCCGGTACCGCCGTTCATATTGGAGATTTGCCAGGTGGTGGGTGGGAAAAACTCGTTGCCTTGATCCCATTCCGTCGCGGCCAATTCGGTAATCGCCGGGGCGGCGAGATGGATTGGGTTCTTGGCTAAATGCGGATAAGCGATGTGGCCTTGGATGCCTTTGACGATGAGGTGACCGGAGAGCGAACCGCGGCGGCCATTCTTGACGGTGTCGCCGAGTTTATCCACGCAGGTCGGCTCACCCACGACGCAATAGTCGATGAGTTCGTTGCGCGCTTGTAAGGCTTCTACGACTTTTACGGTACCTTCGGTGGCGATGCCTTCTTCGTCCGAGGTAATCAGTAGCGCAATCGAGCCGCCATGATTTGGGTGTTGCTCAACAAAGCCTTCAATGGCCGTGATGAAAGCGGCGAGTGAGGTTTTCATATCCGCTGCGCCGCGTCCATACAGCATGCCGTCGCGTTCGGTGGGGGTGAAAGGTTCGCTGTCCCATTGTTCGACGGGGCCGGTGGGCACGACATCGGTATGCCCGGCGAAGCAAAGAACCGGTGCTGCCGTACCGCGCCGCGCCCAGAAGTTATCGACAAAGCCAAAGCGCATCGGCTCGATTTTGAAGCCCAGTTTTTGCAAACGCGCCATCAAAATTTCCTGGCAACCAGCATCGTCCGGTGTGAGCGAACGACGGCTGATTAGTTCTTTGGCTAAGTCGAGCGTATTACTTGGCATTGATACCGGCTTCGAGCGCTTTAATAGTGGCGTTCTCTAAATCCTGGGCGGCTTTGGCAGCAGGGCTACCGTGGGCCACAAAGCCGGGGCGTACAAACAATACGGTGGTCATGCCGTCTTTGTGCGTCAGGGTTGCGTGCAAGGGGCACGTCGCCAGCATGCTGGGGTCGAGATTGCTGATTTGGTTAGCGAACTTGCCGTTGCAAAAAACCAGGGATTTAATTCCAGTTAATTTATTTTTGTTGTAGTTGTCGCCAAATTTACTGGCATTTTTGGATAAGTTATCGCCGATATCGACTTCAAACACGATGCGAAAACCATTGTCTTCTAAGGCTTTGCTGACGTTGCTATAAGTCACGTCGAGTGCCTGGTTGACGCTCTTCTCATACACCGCGGGAGAGCCCGCAAATGCCGAGCTCGCAGCAAATAAAGTAACAGCCGTTAAAATGCGTTTCATCATTATTTTCCTAAAAAAGTTGTTTCGTATTGGAGGGGATTAAACCCAAGGATGAGACGGCCACAATGTTCAAAAGCAGGCCGTTTAATCACGCTGGGTTTTTCAATTGCAAGTTTTAATGCCGAAGTAGTGTCTTGTACGGCAGCCTTCTCGATGTCGCTGAGTTTGCGCCAAGTCTGACCCTGGCGATTGATGATTGGTTCCCAGCCGTACTGCGTCATCCATTTGTGGAGTAAGTCGGTATCCACACCGAGTTTCTTATAGTCGTGAAACTCGTATTCGATGGCGTGTGACGACAGCCAGGCGCGTGCCTTTTTAACGGTGTCGCAGTTGGGGATGCCGTATAGTTTCATTAAACGCCGCGCAGTAATTCGTTAATACCGACCTTAGAGCGCGTCTTGGCATCGACTTGCTTGACGATCACGGCGCAGTACAAGCTGTAGCTGCCGTCTTTGGACGGTAAGTTGCCGGATACGACGACCGAACCTTCGGGTACGCGGCCATAAGAGACTTCGCCGGTTTCGCGATTGTAAATTTTGGTCGACTGCCCGATGTACACGCCCATCGAGATCACCACATTGTCTTCGACGATCACACCTTCCACCACTTCGGAGCGCGCGCCGATGAAGCAGTTGTCGCCGATGATGGTAGGGCCGGCTTGCACTGGTTCCAACACACCGCCGATGCCAACGCCACCGGACAGATGTACGTTTTTACCGATCTGCGCGCAAGAACCCACGGTGGCCCAGGTGTCGACCATAGTACCTTCGTCGACATAAGCGCCGATGTTGACGTAGGACGGCATTAGCACCACGTTCTTGCCGATGAAAGAACCTTTACGCACCGATGCCGGGGGTACTACGCGGAAGCCGCCCTCGCGGAAATCTTTGGAGTTGTAGTCGGAAAATTTTGACGGCACTTTATCAAAATAATTAGTGAACCCGCCTTTGATGAAAAAGTTGTCTTCCATGCGGAAGGACAGCAGCACGGCTTTTTTTAGCCATTGATGCGTAACCCAATCGCCGTTAATTTTTTCCGCTACGCGCAGGGCGCCGCAGTCGAGCTGGTCGAGCACATGCATGACGGCTTCTTTGGTTTTAGCGTCGGCACTACGCGGGGTGATGTCGGCACGGCGTTCAAAAGCTTCGTCGATAATGGTTTGTAGTTCTTGCATGAGGATTCCTATTGTCTGGAGAGTAATCGGTCGGAAAAGGGTTTAAAACTGTTGCATATAGCGTTTAATGCGTTGCGCGGCTTCTAAGCATTCCGCTTCGCTTGCGACTAAGGCGATGCGTACAAAATGGGTACCGGGGTTCACGCCATGCGCTGCGCGCGCCAGAAAACTACCCGGTAAAACTGTCACATTATAGTCCCGGTACAAACCGAGCGCGAATTGGGTGTCGTCGATCAGCGTTTGTGCCCAGAAATAGAAAGCCGCATCCGGCATTTGCAGAGGCCAAACATCGGCTAAAGTATTTTTAAAAGCGGAAAACTTTAAGCGGTACAAGCGCCGGTTTTCGATGACATGCGCTTCGTCCTCCCAAGCGGCCTGGCTTGCGGATTGCACCGTCGGGCTCAGGGCGCAGCCGTGATAGGTACGATATAACAAGAATTTTTCCAGAATCTGCGCATCGCCAGCAACAAAGCCGGAGCGCATACCGGGCACGTTGGAGCGCTTGGACAGGCTGCTGAAGATCACTAGATTTTTATAATCATGAAGCCCTAATTGCTGCGCCGCTTGCAACGCACCCAGTGGTGGCTGCGCTTCGTCGAAGTAAATTTCCGAATAACACTCGTCGGCGGCAATCACAAAGTTGTAGCGCTTAGAGAGGTCAAACAACTCGCGCCAATCGTCGAGCGACATGACTTTGCCGGTCGGATTGCCGGGCGAGCACACGAATACTAGCTGCGTACGGCGCAAAATATCATTCGGCACGCTCGCAAAGTCCATGCGAAAGCCATTGCTCGGTAGCGTGTTGAGATAGTAGGGCGTGGCACCGGACAACAACGCTGCGCCTTCGTAGATTTGGTAAAACGGATTGGGCGAGATCACGACGGCATCGCGTGTACGATCAACCACGGCTTGGGCGAAAGCGAATAAAGCTTCGCGGGTGCCGGAGACTGGCAATACTTGCGTCTGCGGGTTGATCGCTGTCAGGCCATAACGTTGCTGCAACCAATGCGCGATGGTGTTGCGTAGGTCTTCATTGCCTTGGGTGAGAGGATAGCTGGCCAAACCATCCAAGTGTTGCATAAGCGCATCCCGTATCAGCATCGGCGTGGCATGCTTGGGTTCGCCGATGGATAAATTGATGGGTGTAAAATCGGCAGCGGGCGTGATACCGTTGAGCAGTGTGCGTAAACGCTGAAATGGATACGGTTGTAGTTGAGCGAGATCGGGATTCACAGGGATTGGCGCGCAAAAACGAACATTATAAGGGTAAGCCGCATGCCAACCAACCGCAGTCTTTACGCGCTCTCCGGATTGCTCACCGGCGCTACGGTTTGGGGCTTGGTTTGGTATCCATTCCGCTTGCTGGATGGCATGGGGGTGAATGGCGTACTAGCCACGATCCTCGTGTTTATGCTTGCTTTTAGCTTGGGTGCCGTTGTTTATCGGCGTGCTTGGCGCAGTATTGATGCACGCGCGATTCCTCTTATTTGGGTTGGCTTGGCCGCAGGCTGGACCAATCTGGCTTATGTGGTGGCGGTGATTCATGGCGAAGTGTTGCGCGTCATGCTGTTGTTTTACCTTGCTCCCGTATGGACGGTATTTTTTGCACGGTATTTTTTAGGCGAGCGTTTAAACAAAGTCGCGTTCGGCGTCATGGCGCTGGCGCTCAGCGGTGCCTTGGTCATGCTCTGGCGCCCGGAACTAGGCAGCCCTTGGCCAAAAAATGGTGCGGAGTGGATTGCCATTTCAGCGGGCTTCGCTTTTGCGCTAACGAATGTGCTGACGCGGCGCGCAAGCCAAGCCAGCGTAGAGTTAAAAGCGTTGGCGGTGTGGAGCGGGGTCATTGTGGTGGCGCTATTTTGGTCGATATTTGAAGTGCCAAACTGGCAAAACTTGGCGCAACTACCGCTGATGGGTTTTGCTTGGGTGTTATTGATCGGCGCGGCGATTTTTCTCGCTACCATCGCCATGCAGTATGGCTTGAGTCATACGCCTGCGAATCGGGCGATTGTGATTTTATTATTCGAGTTAATTGTGGTGGCGATTACTTCGTACTACTGGGCTAAGGAAATGTTGTCAATCCGCGAATGGTTGGGTGGTGCGATGATCGTCGCGGCAAGCGCTTTCTCCGGGATCATGGAAAAAACACACCGGGAACCTAAATGAACGTCACGCAGTTATTGCATGCCTCCATCTTGGTGCAGGATGTGGCCGTTGCGCGCAGTTTTTACGAAGGTGTGTTGGGACTGAGCCCGAGCGCCCAGCGCCCGGATTTAAGCTTTCCCGGCGTGTGGTATGCGTTCGGTGCGCAACAAATCCATTTAATCGCTTTAGCCCAAAGCCCGCAGGCGATCAATCACGAGCATGGTGGGCGTGATCGGCATATCGCACTGTCTATCGACGATATCGATGCTTTAAAAATGAAGCTCGATGCCGTGGGAACATCTTATACGCTCAGCCGCTCGGGACGGCGCGCGTTGTTTTGTCGCGATCCGGATGGCAATGCGTTGGAGTTTGTTGAGGTAAAAATCTAAGCATTCATAGCGCAAGTCACAACGCAGAACGCGCGCCGATTTATTGGACCACCGTGCTTACCAGCGAGAATGTCGATGCCGCAGAGGGTGCGTGTTCTTGAAAGTATTGGCTGGGCTTAATTTCGCCCGCTGCGCGCTTGTAATGCGCGGCGATGATGGCGAAACAAGGTACGATTCAACGCATCTTGTACTTCTGTGGTGAAGTGTAGCAGCCTTGCGCGCGCCTGACCGGTGGAGTAAGCCATGATTTGCACCGGCAGTATTAATGGCATGGGTAAGGTGGGCGCGAGGTAGAGCGTGATGATACCGAATTGTTCGGTTTGTAGGTCAAATGGGCACTTCCAGGCGATATCTTGCGAGCCCAGAATGATGTCGGTCACGGGGGGCAATGGATGCTGCGCAATGAGTAATTTGCCGACCCACTGTAGTACCACATCCATTTTTGCTTCCAAGCGCGCCGCGATAAAATCCACGCCAGTGCTGTGTTCTAAATCGCGTTCATGCGACGGGCCTTCTAAGGCTTCAATAGCATGCAGCGCCCTTCCGTTATCACTCATCCAGTCGGTAATTTGTTGTGGCGTGGGTTGGCCGTCCTGCCAAGACAGGGGTAAATGGGCGTGGTATTCGATGCCGGGTTCGTTATGCATGGTGTAAGCATAGCAAGTTCGGACCCTGTTTGGCTAACAATGCCGCGCCATAGGCCGCGGCATCCTGGTTCGCCGCTTGCACTGGGACACCTAATAAGCGCTGGCGAATAGCCGTCCAGGTCGCGTTTTTTGCGCCACCACCGGCGGTCAAAACCTGAGTCGCCGGCGTTGCGCCGAGTTCGGCGAGCAAGGCATAAGCGCGCTTCTCGATGTGCGCGATGCCTTCCAGTAAACCATGCAAAAACGCCACGTCATCATCCGGTCGTGGCGTGGTGCGCGGCACCATTTGCGGGTTATTGATAGGGAAGCGCTCGCCGCGCGAAGGCAGAGGGTAGTAGTCGAGACCGCTCTCTTGAGTAGGATCGATTCGCTGCGATAAAGCGGCTAAGTCCGCATCGTCGAAGTATTGCCGCAAGGCCGCGCCGCCGCTGTTGGATGCGCCGCCCGCCAACCACAAATTACCAAAGCGATGGCTGTACACGCCAGAGTGCACATCTTCGATACGTTGTTTTGAGAGTAGCTTTACTACCAGGGTCGAGCCGAGTGAGGTGACTGCGGTACCCGGCGTGTGCGCGCCGCTGGCGATGAAGGCGGCAATGCTGTCGGTAGTACCGGCACGCACCACGCAAGTTTTTGGGAGATCGAGTTTGTGTGCGACTTCCGGAGCAAGTTTTCCCAGGATCGCCCCGGGTGCAAGAACCTCGGGCAAGAAAGCTTCAACATCCAATGTCTTCATCCACGCGGGCCAAGCCAAGGTTTCCACGTCATAACCCAGCTTTAAAGCATTGTGATAATCGCTGATGCCGGGTCGTCCGGTCAGCATGGCGGCGAGCCAACTGGCTTGGTCGTTAAAAAAGCCAGTTTCTGTGCCGCTGCACCGCTGCCTCAAATACAACAATTTAGCCAGACTGGAAGTGGCACCGAGAGCGGTGTGCCCAGCAGGTGCATGCGCCGTAATCCGCGCCGCAAACTCGGCAGCGCAAGCATCGTTGTAGAGTACGGGTGAAGCCAGGGGAGTATTGCTTGCATCGCACAGCAACACGGTCGAAGAAGTACCGTCGATAGCCAAGCTTGCGATGCGCGCGCGCAGCGACGCAGGAAGCGAGGCACATAACCAACGCAGCGCGTGCAGCCAGCTATACCAATCGCGGATATCGTAGTTGCAATGCGCGTGCGCGGCGACTTGGCCTTGGTCGTTGATGATGATGGCGCGTGCGCCGCTAGTGCCGAAGTCTAGGCCGAGGTAGAGTGGGGTTGATTGCATGCTGGCATCTTAGCAAAGTTGCTCATGGATGTGAGAGGGGCGGTGATTTAGATGGGGTTTAGCATAATAGGATTGAAGTGGGCTTGAGATTGTATTGTTGGGTAGTGCTGGGTGCGAGATGCTACGAATCTAGGCCTGAACATCCCGGCTTTCGGCTGAATCTTAACAGGGGGGGGTATGGAAATAGGAATTGCGAGTTTTGCTTCAGCCGTGGCAGAAAATGGAATTGGTTTTGTTGAGGATAGCGCCAAGGTTATTAGTGAATTATTGGAAAGAATTGAACATGCGGATAAGTGCGGTTTAGATGTATTTGGCATAGGGGAGCACTATAGAAAGGAGTTTTTGGATTCAGCCCCGGCCGTTATTTTAGCCGCGGCGGCAGGGCGCACTAACCGCATTCGACTGACAAGTGCAGTGACGGTGTTAAGTGCGGCAGACCCCGTTAGAGTTTTTCAAGATTTCGCTACACTTGATTTGATTTCTAATGGTAGGGCAGAGATGATTGTAGGTCGTGGTTCATTTACAGAATCGTTTCCTCTGTTTGGTCTTAATTTCAGCGATTACGATGAACTTTTTTCTGAAAAGATTCAACTTTTATTAAAGATTAGAGACAATGAAATTGTTAATTGGTCTGGGAAATTTAGGCCCCCACTCGACAATCAGTCCATATACCCGAGACCACTGCAAAATCCGATCCCTATCTGGATTGGAGTAGGCGGTACACCCGAGTCGTTTATACGGGCAGGTAGGCTTGGTTTGCCTTTAATGGTGGCAATAATTGGCGGAGAAACGCATCGTTTTAAACCCTTGCTTGATCTATATCGCAATGCAGGTAAACAAGCAGGACATGCCCCTGAAAAGCTTACCGTCGGCTTGCATTCACTTGGTTATGTAGCCAATACGACCGAAGAAGCGGTCAATGATTATTTTCCAGGGTACGCTGAAACGTTTACGCGTATTGGAAAAGAGCGCGGGTGGCCTCCAGTAACCAAAGAAAGGTTTGATGCGCAGAGAGGTTCTTTGGGAGCTTTTTTATTGGGGAACCCGGAAGAAGTTTCAGAAAAAATACTGAGGCATAGCGAAGCTCTAGGGGGAATTTCGAGAGTTTCTTTTCAATTGGATAATGCGGGCCTTCCTCACAAAAAATTGTTAAATGCAATAGAGCTTATCGGGAAAAGAGTAATACCGTTGGTGAATAAGGGTACTAAACAACCACCAGCTAAAGCTGGTGGGTTTGGGTTACGGACTGAAAGTCCGGATACGCGTCGCCTGAACGACGCGTCCTAATCGGGTTCCATTTT
>JAYVZN010000038.1:0-33571 GCA_043783305.1 Betaproteobacteria bacterium | reverse complement strand
GACACGCTGTCGAAAATGACGTCGACCGCAACGCCGGCCAGCGCCATGCGCTCGTGCAGCGGCACGCCGAGCTTCTCGAAGGTGCGCAGCAATTCAGGGTCGACCTCGTCCATGCTTTTCAACTTCGGCTTCTGCTTGGGTGCCGCGTAGTAGCTGATCGCCTGGAAATCGATCTTCGGATAGCTGACGCTGGGCCACTTCGGCTCTTCCATCTTGAGCCACGCCTGGTAGGACTTGAGCCGGAATTCGAGCAGCCACTCCGGCTCGTTCTTTTTGGCCGAAATCATGCGGATGGTGTCTTCACTGAGCCCTTTCGCCGCAACATCGGACTCGATGTCAGTGACGAAACCATGCTTGTAGGGCTGGTTGACGAGATTTTGCAGTACTGCACTCATGCTGATACCTCCGACATTATCTGGACCGAAGCAAACCCTTCGGCGGGGAATTGCTTAGGCTTTTGCGGCTTCGGACTTGGATTCTGTTTTCGCCTTCACGTTGAAGCTCTCGCCGCAGCCGCACTCGCTTGCGACGTTAGGATTGTCAAATTGGAACATCTGCTTGAGCCCTTCGGTGACGAAATCGATACGCGAGCCGTCGAGGACCGCCAGACTGGCGTCGTCGAGCACCACGCTGGCGTGATGCTCCGAGAAGATGTGATCGCCGTCGCGCATTTCGTCAGCGATGTCGAAGGTGTGCGCCAGGCCGGAACAGCCGACTTTCTTGATGCCGATGCGCAGGGCAATTCCTTTGCCGCGCTTCGCGAGTTGGTTCTGAATCTGTTTTGCCGCATTTTCAGTCAATGTAATTGCCATCAGTCAAACTCCTAAGTAGCCACAGTAGTCACCCGGAAAATTCAGGGCAAAATTGCCGGAACCGATCTCTAAATTCCCTGCGTCCATACTGTCAAACCGCCGTCGCGGGCCATCGTTTCAATTTCAATACACGGTATTCAAAGCTAGCCTGGCTATCCTTATCCAGGAACATACCCATTGCCTTTGCGTGGATACCCGACTGTTTTACTCAACTATACTAATCCCGACTAAATTGATCAACAATAATATTTAAAAAGTTATGCAGGGCCGAATCTGATAGCCCCCTCGTGACAGGGCCGACATCGCGTTATCTGGTTTTCTATAAAGATTTAGGGTGGCGAAACAAAGACATGCAATGAAACGCAATGCAGCAATGAATGGGTGAATGTGTACGGCACCACTTTACAAGCAACTGACTTAACGAAGAATTTGGAGACAGCATTATGGGCGCTGAGACTGACGGCCTGCAGCGCTTAGTTTCTCAGCACACACGGTTGACATTACGAATTTTGGCGTCAATCCATATACGATTGATTTCATCTTGCTCTCGCCAATCGCGGCAGTCTTTGTCTGGTGCCAGCAAAACTTAAAGATCCTTATGGTCGTTGTTTTCGGATGCGCTCTTGCTAGTTGGTTGTTACTATCAGCAGTGGTTTTTGTTAATGGCGAAAACACCCAATCCCAGTGAGACATTGATCAAAGAGTTCAATACAGATAGTGCGTCAAAAGCCGCAACATTGATTTTGGGTTTCCCATTATCACTGGTGTATTTTCTACTTTGCTTCTTGATGGCGCGCTCTGCAAAATAGTTTTGGGGGAAAGCGCATAATAACCAATAGATAGCGTGCGTCATCTAGAATACCTGTCGCTCGCAATTTAGACATTTCCATACTTTTTTAATTTTAAAACTAACTCAAATTCCATTACATCATTCATTCGCCTATGACCATTCTTTCTAACGTAAGCAACCGCCCTACTTTCATTCGCTTTATTCTTGCGCGGCCCAGGCTCTTTATCTCGATTTTAATCGGCGTGCTGGTCATTTTATTTTTACCACGATCCTGGGCGTACCACGAAGTCACGCGCGCCATCATCGGCTGGAATATGGGAGCCTGGCTGTATTTAATGTTCGCAGCGCGCATGATGTTTTGGGCGACCCACGAAAAAATGCGCCGCCGCGCCATTGCGCAAGATGACGGAAAATTTGTCGTGCTGGGGATGGTAATCATTGCGTCCCTGATATCTATCGGCGCGATCGTTGCACAACTGGCCGTGGTCAAGGATATGCACGGCACGCTGCGCTACGCCCACATTACCCTTGCGGTATTGACGATCTTGTCCTCTTGGGCATTTACGCAGGTGATGTTCGCACTGCACTATGCGCACAACTTCTATGTAGCACAAGCACGCGGCAATTCCGGCGGGTTGGACTTTCCCAACACCACCGCACCAGACTACAGCGATTTTCTGTATTTTTCTTGTGTAATCGGGACCTCCGGCCAGACGGCTGATGTCAGCTTTACCAGCCGCGCGATGCGCCGAACCGGGCTGGTGCATTGTGTCTTGGCATTCTTTTTCAATACCACTTTGGTAGCGTTGACCATCAATATTGCGTCGGGTTTGATATGAAACGGACGATAGCGATGGCCGTGCTGATCACCTTGCTGGGCATAACGGCGATACATGCGGAGAGCGCAAACAGCGAAGAATCCAGCAATGAGCCTCTCAGCACTTGGGCGTTCAAACTGACGCCCTCTTACTATGTCACTACCCACCAAAAAGACGCCACTGACATCAATCTACGCACGAACCATGGCCCCCATGCCCTATGGCTCGGCTATTACCAGCGCGGTAAGGAATTCGAGCAGTTCCGCACCGGCTACGAATATACTGCACAACTTCCCTTCGGCCAATTGGTGCCGTCCTTGCAATTGGCTTCGCATGGTTTCGTTGGCGGCTCCATCAACGCTCAGATTGGCGATTCGATTTACGCCCTACTCGGATTTGGTCGTACGAACACGCGGGACTACTACAACCTCAATTTCGATCCAAACGATTCTGTCGTCTACGGAATCGGAACCCGCCTGCTGTCTAAATCCACCGTTTCCCTATTCACCGTGAAGGACAATCGCCTGCACACCGGCCAGACGATTACGCACGCTGTCTGGCACATACTGCCGGACGAGCATCAACGCTGGACGATCGATTTATCCAGAAAGCATGGCCGCGCAACCGCCGACAGCGAGTTCGTGTCTGGCCTTGCGCTCTCCATAACCTACGACTACCACGATATTTTTTTTCGGCTGGCACAGGATCGGAAAGTCAATTTCACGCCAGACGATCAGACCCGCTTGACCATTGGGCTGCGATTTTAAGAATCGCTTTAGCGCCTAACACCTATCTGTTGACGTTAAGCGTAAGCCGTGCACGGCACTCGGACACCAAAAAAACTATACTAATGCGCGTACCACGTGCACCCTCTAGACTTTCAAGCCGTACTTCTGCGCCGTGAACTTTCGCCGTTTCGCCCACAATCGCGAGGCCAAGCCCGCTACCGCTACCAATCACATCACTGGTGACCGCGCGATAGAAACGTTGAAATACTTGGTCGCGCTCTTCGGGGGGGATGCCCGGGCCATCATCCTCGACCACCAGGGTTGGTCTTTCTACATTGGTGACCAACGTCGTCACGCGCGACCCTGGCGGACAATAGCGAATCGCGTTATCTAATAAATTGTTAATCATTTCCTGCAACAATAACGGGTCGCCCCGCACCAGAATTGCATGATCCCCACCTTCGTATCCCAGATCGATCTGCTTTTTCAATGCTTCTGGAACCCAATGGATGCTTACTTGCCTAGCCAACAGACTGATATCCACCTGTTGAAAATATTCCTCGGACAAGGCGCCCGGTTCAGCCCGGGCCAGCGTGAGAAGCTGATTCGCCAGCCTGCTGGCACGTTCTGCACTGAACGAGAGTTGTTCCAGCGCATGTTGAATATACTGTGGCTCCGATTGTCGTAGCGCGAATTCTGCTTGTATCTGAATCCCCGCGAGCGGCGTACGAAGTTGGTGCGCCGCATCGGCGATAAAGCGTTGCTGCGCATCAATATTGCCTTTTAAGCGTGTTAGCAGATCGTTGATAGAATGCAGCAGGGGCCGAACTTCAATAGGTGCATCGCGCTCTGGTACCGGACTCAAATCCACATGCGAGCGACTGGCAATTTCCTTACGCAGCACATTTAGTGGAGCTAAACCGCGTCGCACGCCGAGCCATACCAGCATTGCAGCGCAGACCAGGATAATCACCTGCGTCACCACGATTCCGATCAACGCCTCGCGTGTGATCACGTCGCGCTTGATCATGGTCTCCGCTACTTGAATCAATACTGCGCCGGCGGATGCGCTGTTGGGCGCCGTAAGAAACAGCGACGCGATACGCACTTGGCGGCCCGCAATTTTTGCGTCATAAAAAATCGGCTGATCGTGATACTGGAGATTATTCGGCGGCACGGGAAACCCTCGATCGCCGACAATCACTTGACCCTGCATATCCTTAACTTGGTAATAAATTTTGTCGTGTTCATCGTAACGCAGGATCGCGCGTGCTTCGGGCGGGAGGTCAACGTGCACCCGATTGTTATGGAATTGCACTTGGCTGGCCAAGGCTTGCGTCGAGTCGAAAAGCGAGCGATCATAAGCTAGCGTAGTTAGTTTGGTGGTCTCGCTATACACGAAGAATCCGGCCAGGGACAACAGCACGGATAGCGGCAACAATAACCACCAGAGTAATTGTCGGCGTAAGGATGCACTACTGGGCATCACACAATTTCTCCATGAGATAGCCCAGGCCGCGGATGGTTTTGATTTCCCCATCCAGTGGGTCGAGTTTTTTACGCAAGCGATGGACATATACTTCAATCGCGTTGTTTCCCACATGCTCGCCCCAATCGCATAACTTTTCTACCAGTTGCTCCTTACTGACCACCTTACCTGCGTTAAGCAAAAGACTTTCCAGAACAGCCAGTTCCCTTGCGGATAAATCAATGATCCGGTTTTCGATCGTGACTTGGCGTGCCGTCAAGTCATAGGCTAAACGGCCATAATTGATGGTGGGAGAAGACGCTCCTTGGCCGCGACGGAGCAAGGCACGAACTCGAGCTTCCAACTCCTGCAACGCGAACGGTTTTGTGAGGTAATCGTCCGCCCCCATATCCAGCCCTTTGACACGATCCTGAATGCAATCACGCGCGGTCAGGATGAGCACCGGCACCTTGAAGTCTCTGCCACGCAAGCGGCGCAGCACTTCAAAGCCGTCCATCTTGGGCAAGCCGATATCAAGAATAAGTAGATCGTAAACCGGCTGCAATAAGGCCGTGTCGGCCTCGCTACCGATCCTAACATGGTCCACCGCATACCCGGCTTGGCGCAAGGTTTGCTGCAACGCGTCCGCGAGTACGGCATCATCTTCGGCAACAAGTATTCTCAATGACTGGCCCCGTAAGTTTCATGTAAGCAATACCCGTTAGGCTGCCACACCTCGGAAAGTAACTGGCACCTTGCCAGTTTAGCGGAATTTGATTGCCTGTGAAAAAAGCATATTACTTATTACTGGGAATATCGTTAGGCGCCATGAACACAGGCTCGGCCCACACTCTTTTGCCGCAAACAATGCCGACCGCGACCGGTGTCGTGCAAATATCCCTGGCGCAGGCCGAACAATATGCCGTAACGGCCAATCGCGATCTGATTACTGCCCGCCGCTTGGTTGAAGGCGCGCAAGCCGACTCCATTACCGCCGGCCAGCGACCTAATTCCAACTTCTCCATCAACACCACCGCCATTAATCCGAGCAAAGGTGTCGGCAGTGGTGGATTGTGGGACAAGGCTACCGACACCGTGTTCCGCGTCGATCAATTATTCGAGCGTGGAAATAAGCGCGATATCCGCATTGCGTCCGCCGATAAAAACATTGAGGCTAGCCACGCCGAGTTGGCCGATACGGTACGTCGGACACAAAACGCTGTTGCCGCCGCCTATTTTGATTTATTGTTAGCCCAAGGAAAAGTCTCGATTTTGCGCGAAAATGCCGACTTGTATCAGCGCTCATTGGACGCGGCGGAAAAGAGATTGCGCGCCGGCGATATCGCACCGACAGAGGTCACCCGCATTCGCGTTGATGCGCTACGCGCAGACAATGATGCACGCCAAGCAAAGACTGATTTGTTGCGTGCTCAGTTAGGATTGGCTTATCTGACCGGAATGGAAGCAGTCGCGTCCAGTCTACACGCGTCGGACCCTTGGCCGCCGTCCCTGCAAACAATCCCGGCGATGGGCTCGATTGAAAATTGGGTCGAGCACCGCGCCGATGTCAAAGCGGCCCATGCACGAATTCTTGTCGCCGATCAAAATCGTGCACTCGCACGCTCCCAGCGTACGCGCGATGTCAGCGTGGGAGTTCAGTACGAGCATTACCCCCCGGATGGTCGGAACACGTACGGTTTTGGGGTCAGCATTCCCCTCTTCACCAGCCATAATTTCGAGGGTGAAATTCGGCGCGCCGAAGTGGATATGGCGGCCGCAGAAGACGCGTATCAAAAAATAAAAGCCCAAGCGTATGCCGATATCACACAGGCACACTCCGACCTCGTTGCAACGAATGCACGCGCCCGGCGCTATCGCGATGAAATTTTGGGTCAAGCACGTAAGGCGGCGGATGCGGCGGAGTTTGCCTATCAAAACGGGGCGCTAGGGGTGACGGATTTATTGGACGCACGGCGCACGCTTAAAGCCACGTGGATCGAGTCAGAAGGCGCGCAAGCGGGCTATGCCAAGGCATTGGCTTTTTGGAAAAATGCAGTTAAGGAATACACAGAAAATGAAACCAACGTCTCTCCGTAAGGCTATTGGAGCCGTTTTATTATTGTCCGCTGTGGGGCTGACCTACACGCTGATGCGCATGCCGACCACGCAACCCACTACCCACCAATCCGCGTCTGTCGGCAAGACCATATCGGACAGAAATATACTGCATTTCGCACCCAATGCCCCTCAACTGGCCTACCTTCGCATTCAAGCGGTGGTGGACGTGCCAGAACCGGCTTCGGAGCCTCTTCCGGCGCGGATCGCCTACGACGAAGACCACACCGCACGGGTCCATTCTCCGGTTGCAGGTCGAGTGCTGCGGATTATCGCGCAGCCCGGCGACAAAGTAGCGGCAGGCCAACCTTTGGTCTGGCTGGATTCACCGGATGTTGGAAGTGCATTGACCGATGCCGCGAAGTCCGAAGCCGATTTACGCCAAAAAAAATTCGCCTATGAGCGCGCAAAAATGTTGTTTGACAGCCAAGTATCGGCGCGTAAAGATTTTGAAATGGCTGAAGCCGATCTGAGTCAATCCCGTGCTGAGGCACGGCGCGCAGCGCTCAAGCTGCATAATTTTTTGCAAGGCGCTACGATCTCCGGCGAGCGCATTGCGCTACGCGCTCCGATTGCCGGCATCGTCGCCGAACGACAACTCAATCCCGGTGCCGAGGTTCGTCCCGATGCACCCGGCCCATTGTTTGTAATTACCGAGCCTGCGCACCTGTGGGCCATCGTCGACCTGCCGGAACGGGACTTGGCCAAAGTGCATACCGGCCAAGCGATTGACCTCGAATTAGACGCGTTTCCGGAGGAATATTTCTCCGCACGCGTGAGCATGATCGGCGCTGCCTTGGATGCCAACAGCCGACGCATCCAGATCCGTTGCGTATTACCCAATCCGGGGCATCGGCTAAAACCAGAAATGTTCGCACGGGCTACTCTGCTTGCGGACACCCGTCGTCGTGTGCTGCGCGTGCCGAATGGCGCCTTGGTAATGACCGGCCTACATTCTTTCGTGTTTGTCGAAACGGCACCGGGCGTTCTGGAAAAACGCCCGGTTGCAATCAGCAGCGAGGGCCGTGACTACGCCATTATTACCGACGGACTAAAGGCTGGGGATCGCATCGTCACCACGGGAGCGTTATTGCTTAATTCCGAGCTTTCCGGTGAGCGTTGAAGCATGCTTGAACGTTTAATTTCTTTTGCCTTGCAACAACGCCTGTTCGTCATCCTGGCGGCGGTTGCTTTGGCCATTCTTGGTTGGCGCTCGGTCGGCAATCTACCGATCGAGGCTTTTCCGGACGTAGAAGATGTCCATGTTCAAGTGGTCAGCCAAGTGCCGGGGCAAGGCCCGGAAGAAGTCGAGCGCAGCGTTACCCTACCCATCGAAAAGGAAATGAGCGGCGTACCGCACCTCACGCAACTGCGCTCGATTTCAATAACCGGTTTGTCGGTGATCACATTGACGTTCTCGGATCATACCGACGATTATTTTGCGCGGGCCCAAGTACTGGAGAAGCTACAAGGTGTCAATTTACCGCCCAATGTACAACCGACTCTGGCACCGCTTACCAATGCGGTCGGTGAAATTTACCGCTACATTGTGGATGCGCCGCCGGGTATGTCGCTTGCAGAAATTCGCGCCATTCAAGATTGGACCATTCGCCCGGCGCTGCGCCAAGTTCCCGGTGTCGCCGATGTGGTCAGTTTCGGCGGTGCCATTAAGGAATATCAGGTTCAGATCGATCCTTATCGGCTGAAAAAATTTAACCTGACCCTGGACCAAGTAAGCCAAGCACTGACCAACAACAGCAGTAATGTGGGCGGCGGCTTACTCAAACGTGGCGACGAAGCGCTCGTGATTCGCGGCATCGGAATTTTTCGTAATTTGGACGATATCGGACGCGTCGTGGTCAGCGCCAAGAACGGTCAACCGATTTTTGTCAGTGACCTGGGGCAAGTCGTTGTCGGCAACCGCACGCGCTCCGGCATTACGGCCTTTAATCAGCGCGACGATGTCGTCGAGGGAATCGTCGACATGACCAAGGGCCAGAATCCAGCCAAAGTCATTGAGGCTCTCAAGCAGAAGGTGTCCGCATTAAACCGCAGCCTGCCCGCCGGGGTTAAGATTGCGCCGTTTTATGATCGCACGGATTTAATCCAGCACACCGTACACACCGTTAGCGAAAACCTGCTTCTCGGCGCAACCTTGGTACTGGCCATCTTAATTCTCTTTCTGCGGAATTGGCGTGCAGCCCTGATCGTTGCTTCGGTCATTCCCTTGGCGTTGCTGTTTGCCTTCGTGCTGATGGATGCTGGGAATGTTTCAGCCAATTTGATTTCTTTGGGTGCGGTAGATTTCGGCATCATCATTGATAGTGCGGTGGTATTGGTTGAAGCGCTGATGGTTCGCCTTGCGGAAATACCTCTAACACCGTCTTCACCAATCGATGCCTATGGCTGGCGCCTGCACACGTTGAAGAATACCGCGATTAGCCTGGGGCATCCGATTCTCTTTTCCAAAGTTATTATTATTCTAGCCTTTTTACCGATTTTTACCTTCCAACGCGTGGAAGGTAAAATTTTCACCCCGATGGCCTTCACCTTAAGTTTTGCGCTACTGGGTGCCATCTTACTGACCCTTACGTTAGTCCCTGCGCTACTGACGTTCGCATTAAAAAAATCGGAAATGGCGGAACGGCACAGCCCTTGGATGCATGCTTTGCAAGAAAAATACCGTTGCATTTTGCAGTGGGGGCAATACCGACTCAAGCTGATCGGCGGCATTTCGATACTATTGCTCATGCTATCACTCGGGCTCATCCCCGTGCTGGGAAGTGAATTTCTGCCTAAACTAGACGAAGGCAATATCTGGCTCAGCATTTCATTGCCATCCTCCACCTCTCTGGATCGCTCCAAAGAAGTAGATCGCCAAGTACGCGCCATTCTCAAAAGCTATCCTGAAGTCAATAATGTCGTCGCGCAGGTAGGCCGTCCTGATGACGGCACCGATCCCAAAGGCCCAAACAATCTGGAAATTTTGGCGGATCTAAAACCCAAGAGCGACTGGCGATTCGCCGATAAAGAACAGCTTGTGGCCGATATGACGCAGAAAATTCGCGCCATACCCGGTGTACCCACTAATTTTTCGCAGGTAATTCAGGACAATGTGGAAGAAGCGCTCAGCGGTGTTAAAGGCGAAATTGCTGTAAAAATTTTCGGCCCCGACTTGGACATTCTTGAAACCAAGGGCGCGCAGATCGCATCCATACTGAGCGGTATCCGGGGCGCGTCCGATGTGGCGGAGATCAAGCTCGGCGGCCAGACCGAGGTCGATATACATCTGAATCGTGAACGCCTAGCCCGTTACGGCATCAACGTAAACGATGTAAATACCATGCTGCAAACCGCAATGGCTGGCAGCACTGTCAACACTTTCTACGAAGGCGACCGGCGGTTTGACGTAACACTACGTTTTGAAAAACCCTATCGTGATGCCGTAGACGACATCGCCCTCCTACCCGTAGCGTTACCCAACAATGCCGGTACTATTCCACTGGATGCCGTTGCCCGCATAGCGGTGCGCCAAGGAGCCGCGCGCATCAGCCGCGAAGCAGGTGTACGCAATGTGGCGGTGAAGGCGAATCTCCTAGGGCGCGATCAAGGCAGTTTTGTCGCGGAGGCGATGGCCGCTGTAGCCGCTCAGGTGCATCTACCCCAGGGCTACCAACTCACCTGGGGTGGCCAGTTCGAGAATCAGCAACGCGCTATGAAGCGGCTTGAATTTATCGTCCCGCTCAGCCTTGGACTTATTTTCATCTTGTTGTTTTGGGCCTTTCGCGCGGTTCACCTAGCCCTTTTGGTACTCCTCATGATCCCATTCACGCTGATGGGTGGTTTGGCCGGTCTATCGATTGCCGGGTTGCATTTGTCTATTTCAGCCGCGGTTGGATTCATTGCCGTGGCGGGTATCTCCGTGCAAAACGGGGTCATTATGGTGGAGCAGGTCATGGCGCTGGCGCGCAATGGTGCCGATTTTGGTCAAGCGGTTTTGGACGGTGCCGTGGGGCGTCTGCGCCCCATTTTGATGACGGCCTTGATGGCGGGGGTTGGGTTGTTACCGGCGGCGCTCTCCCACGGCATCGGTTCGGAAACACAACGTCCATTTGCAATCGTCATTGTGGGCGGCATTATGACCGCCACCGTATTCACCCTCCTGTTACTGCCGCTTATGTTGTACCGCTCCGCTCGTTACAGGACTCCAAATGAAAACACCATAGAAAATATTCATCTTGAAAAACGTTCATCCTGAAGAATGCCGAAACTTCAGTACCGATTTTGCAGCACATTTACTTAAATGCGCTGCTTCTTAGCGCCTTGCTCCAGCGGTTTAATCTGCACACAAACTTCTGCCGGGGCGCTGAAGTTTTTGCCGTCGAAAATCCGATACTGCCGGCACTCGCGTCCGGTAAATAAGGGGTTGGGCGGGATATAAACGCCGAGCGAGCAATCCGCCGCCAGCGTCATTGTGCCGTAAAACGCGTAACGACTTGGCAGTAATGCGCAGCTTATTTTATGGTTACTTGAATCAGGAATCCGTGGTATCCACTGCACCACTTCGCCCGGAATAGCGCGTAAATTTAGGGTGGTAGCACGTGGTGGTGTGCTGCCGGGCGATACAATGGTGCCTTCCAGGTGGATTTGTGATAACCCCCAACGCGCATCCAAGCGGTAGCTCCGATCCGCATTAACGACCCAGGATTTCACACCACTGCCGCCAGTGGAGGTGCAATCCGCAAGCGCGCATCCGCCGGGTATAACCTGCCCTTTATACGCTTGGTGCAGCGCATTAATCTCCACTTTGCCCAGACATTCGGCACCGCTACACGAGACATCGTCAAACCGATTCGTCGCTGCATCCGTGCCGGCTTCGCTACCATCGGCCCCGTGCATCGGTGCCGTTGCCAGTGTTGCATAACCGGTGCGCGAGAAAGCGTTACTCAACTCGCCGTCCTGCGCTCGATGACCGCTTGGTACTAATTCTTGACCACCGCTTTTTTGATTTTTCCCCACCACCAAACCGCCGTCCGAGCCGGGGCCGATGGGATAGCACGTGATGGCATCATTCAGGTAGCGCAGATAGGAGCCAAAGCAAGTGCCTTCGGGGTAACCGATCATGCCCTGGGTGATGGTTAACAAAGTACCGTCTTTGAGTGGCGCGGCGTAAATCGGCACGGCCATGCTGAGTATATAGCCCAGACAGATCACCGGTAAAAACCGCGCTGTTACGTGTGAAAAAATTAACATTTTAGATCCTTGCATCTGACCGCCGCTAATTTGGCCGGGATGGATAAAATAGCGAAGACCTAGACACTACCATAAGGCTACTACACCGCGTGTTTTAAAACTTGGCGCGGTCGGCAGAGTAGAATACGCCTTTGCATCGGATCGTGATTGAATAATGGCCATACAATGGTTTCCCGGCCACATGCTGGCCGCGCGGCGCAAGAGCGCCGAAACAATGGAGCAGGCCGACCTCGTGATCGAGGTTTTGGATGCGCGCCTGCCGGAGGCCAGCAGCAATCCCATCGTCACCGAACAACGCTTGTTTCGGCAACGCCCCTGCCTGAAAATTCTGAATAAATCGGATTTAGCCGACCCGGACGCGACCAAAGCCTGGCTGACTTTTTACAATGCGCAAAAAGGCGTGACTGCCGTTGCGCTATCGTGCAAGAAGCCCAGCGAAGTCGCGAAAATTCCCAATATCTGCTTAAAGCTAGCGCCGCATCGCGGCACTTCGCTCAAACCTTTGCGCATGATGATCATGGGCATCCCCAATGTCGGCAAATCGACTTTGATGAACGCGCTGTTGAAACGCCGCGTGGCCGCCGTGGGCGACGAACCCGCCGTCACCAAAAGCCAGCAACGCTTGAACTTGAACGATCATATAACCCTCATCGACACACCGGGCATGATGTGGCCGAAAATCGCCTACGATGCGGACGGTTTCATGCTCGCCGCCAGCCACGCTATCGGTCGCAATGCGGTGATTCCGGAAGAAGTGGCGGCCTACCTGGGCAATATATTGCTGGCGCGTTACCCCGCGCTCTTGAACACGCGCTACCGGATTAGCGTGGAGACGATGGATGGCGAGGATTTAATCGACGCCATCGCCCGGCGCCGCGGCTATCGCATCAAAGGCGGTGACTACGATCTGGAAAAAGCTGCGCACACCTTGCTGCAGGATTACCGCGACGGCGCTATCGGTCGCATCAGCCTGGAGACACCGGACAGCCGGCAGGCCATGTTGCAAGCGCATGCAGCTGCCCCACAACAGCCAGACGAAGCAACTTGAACGGCCATGCATCAACCATGATAGATCGCACAGCCCTCAATGCGCCGTTCGATCTCTTGCATCAGCGCGCGATACTCGGGCGCATCCACGCCGCCATAGCGCCGCATAAATTCGCGCACCTGCACCCCTTCCGGCAAATCGGTGATCAACGGTATAAAATCAGGTTCGCGCATCCCCGCACTGAACAAGCGCTGCACGCGCCGCGCACTGTCTTTAGATGCCGTCGCTAGCTCGCCGAAGCGCGTGCCGGCACGATCGGCGGCGATATCGGCAAAACTAAAACCGCTGCCACCTTGCGCATCGGAAACTTCCTTGTGAATACCCACCGCGTTCGATAACAGTATATCCGCGCTGGCAGCAATCGCCGCTGAAACCAAAAAATGCTGCGCCGAATCTTGACGCTGCTCCAAAGTCAGTTGGAACGCGCGTGGCTCGGGTAAGTTGGGCAACAGCAGTTGAGTGTTACGCTCGCTGGCCCAGGCACCGAGCACCAATAACAGGGCACGATTTTCCGCGACGGGATCGCTGTTGGCCGAGCGCAGTTGCGCCAATGCGAACATCGGCTTGAACAAATCCTCAACGCTGCCACGGCGCGCGAAGCCCTGCGCCTGCAATCGTAGCAAGAGTTGATGGTAGGCGCTCAGCGCTGCTGCGTCGCTGCCATTGGCGAGGCGTTGGCCAATCGCACCGATCAGCTCAGGGTGCCACTGGTAAGTCACGCTCACCTGGCCGGGCTGTAGTTCAAGCTGCTTGATCACTTGTGTCGCAAGTTTGTAGTCTTGTGTTTGAAATACGCGAGCCATCAACTCACGCATCACCGCCCTTGCGACGAAGGCAGGCACAGGAAGCAGGCCCAATTTGAGATCGCTGACACTCGGCTTACCGTCCACCGCCTCCACCTGTAGACTGAGATTCACATACTCGCGCCCAGGCAGCAGCGGTAAGCGCAGCGTACCTGCCACGTCCATGTAATTTTCTCGCAGCGCAATTTGCACCCTGCCTTGCCCCACTCGCTGCAACAGATAGTTACCGGCCAGGTTGATATCCTGTTCGCTGATCACCACCCGACGTTCCGCTCCCGGTGCCAGTTTGCGTGGATCATTTTGCTTGATGAAGGCTTCGGCGCGCGCGATGTTTTGATGCGAGAGTTGCGGCATCTCTGCCACCACGGGTTGCGGGGAGAATGAAAACCAAATCAGCGCCGCAATCGCTACCGGCGACAAAAACAGCAACCATAAAAACAAACGCCAAAAAAATCGCATGCTTGCCCCCAATCGAATCGTGATTCACACGTCGGGCACTATACCCTTACTGCATGCCACTCCAACTCGCCAGCTAGAAGCCGACGCCGCAGACCGTAGCGCCAGCATCCCCGCCGGTAATCAACGATGATAGAGCGTTTGCCTCCCGCCGCAAAATATCCGGCAAGGCAAGGCTCCATTATTGTCCGTACAATACGCCCATGAACGATACCCCCTATGACACACTCACGCCCGATGCGGTGTTAAACGCGGTCGACAGTCTCGGCCTGCGCACCGACGGTCGTTTGCTAGCGCTTAACAGTTATGAAAATCGTGTGTACCAAATCGGCATTGAAGACTCCATGCCGGTGGTTGCAAAATTCTATCGCCCAGGCCGTTGGTCGGATGCTGCGATCTTGGAGGAGCACGTGTTTACCCAAGATTTGCAGGAGCGTGAAATACCCGTCGTCGCGCCGTTGGCGTTCGATGGTAAAACCCTGCATACCTTTGCCGACTTTCGCTTTACTGTTTATCCGCGTCGCGGTGGCCGCGCGCCGGAGTTGGATGCCCCCGATACCTTGGAATGGATGGGCCGTTTTATCGGGCGCATTCATGCCCTGGGCGCGACACAAGAGTATCAACATCGCCCAACCTTGGACATCGCCAGCTTCGGTGAAACGCCGCGCGAATTTTTGTTATCCAATAACTGGATACCCGCCGATCTGGAAGCCGCTTACCGCAGCGTCATCGATCAAGCGCTGATCGGCGTGCGCCACTGCTACGAACGCGCCGGTGCCATCGACCTGATTCGGCTGCATGGCGATTGCCACGGCGGCAATGTGTTGTGGACCGACGACGGCCCGCACTTCGTCGACTTCGACGACAGCCGCAAGGGCCCGGCGGTGCAAGATTTATGGATGATGCTGTCCGGCGAACGCGCCGATCAAGTTCGGCAAATGAGCGACATCCTGGTTGGCTACGAAGATTTTTTCGAATTCGACCCACGCCAACTGCATTTGATTGAAGCACTGCGCACCTTGCGTTTGATCCACTACTCCGCCTGGCTCGCCATGCGCTGGCAAGACCCGGCATTTCCCATCGCCTTTCCTTGGTTCAATACCCAACACTATTGGCAAGATCGGATTCTGGAATTACGCGAACAAATCGCCTTGATGGATGAACCGCCCTTGTGGTCGAATAGCTAATCTATTGCAAAGGTAAATAAATATGTGCGGCATTGCGGGTGAATTAAGATTTGACGGTAAAACGCCGGATATCGGCACCATCGAGCGTATGTTAACCAAGCTGGCGCGGCGTGGGCCGGATGCCGCGGGTACACATATTGAAGGCCCGTTGGCCTTCGGCCATCGCCGACTCGCCATCATCGATCTCTCGCCACGTTCGAATCAACCGATGTTAGATGCAGCGTCGGGTTTAGCGCTGGTGTTCAACGGCACCATCTACAACTACCCGCAATTGCGCACTCAGCTACAAGCACGCGGCCATCACTTCGTTACCGATGGTGATACTGAGGTGATCCTGAAAGCATATGCCGAGTGGGGTGAGGCTTGCGTCGAGCGCCTGCACGGTGCTTTTGCTTTCGCCATCTGGGATCGCAACGCGCAGAAACTGTTTTTAGCGCGCGACCGTCTTGGTATCAAGCCACTGTATTTCAGCCAAGATACTAAATGCTTCCGTTTTGCTTCCAACACCCAAGCGCTACTCGCAGCAGGCGGTGTCGATACGCAGATCGATCCCGTGGCCTTGCATCATCAGTTCACATTGCATGCGGTAATTCCACCGCCGCACACAATTTTGCAGGGCATCCGCAAAGTCGCGCAGGGCACCACGCTCACGCTTGATCTACAGGGTAAAACCAGCTCGCGGCGTTATTGGCAATTGCATGCGCAACGCCCAGCTATAGCCATGACCGAGGCCGAGTGGATTGAGGCCATTCACGCCTCACTCAAAGCCGCCGTGAAAAAACGTTTGGAAGTTTCCGATGTAAAAGTCGGCGTGTTGCTTTCCGGCGGCTTGGATTCCAGCTTGCTGGTCGCCTTACTCGCCGAGCAAGGCGTGCCGGATTTACTCACCTTCTCCGTCGGCTTCGAAGACCAACCCGAAGAGCGCGGCAACGAGTTTGAGTATTCCGATGCGGTGGCGAATCACTTCGGCACACGCCATCACCAATACCATATTAAAAATAGCGAAGTCCTAAAGCGCCTGCCGGAAGCCGTGGATAACATGGCCGAACCGATGGTGAGCCAAGACGCGGTGGCGTTTTATTTACTCTCGGAGCAAGTGTCGAAAACCGTCAAAGTGGTGCAAAGCGGTCAAGGCGCGGATGAAGTTTTCGGCGGCTACTTTTGGTACGAGCGCATGCAAGCCGAAACCGAAGGTTCGCCCGTGGATCGTTTTCGCAAACACTATTTCGACCGCGACCACGATGAGTACTTGCAAACCGTGCAATCCGCCTATCACGGACGCGACTACAGCGCAGAAACCATCGCGGCCCATCTGGGTGAGCCGTTCGCCGATAGCTATATCGACCAAGTGTTGCGCATGGATGCCACGATGCTCATCACCGATGATCCGGTGAAGCGCGTGGACAACATGACCATGGCCTGGGCGCTAGAAGCGCGCGTACCCTTCCTCGATCACGAACTCGTAGAACTCGCCGCACAAATGCCGCCGGAGCTCAAACTGCAATCGGGCGGCAAGCACGTGTTAAAGCGCATCGCACGCGGCCTGATCCCCGACATGGTGATTGACCGCAACAAAGGCTACTTCCCCATGCCCGCACTGAAATACGTGCGCGGCGACTTCCTGCACTTCATGCAAGACATCCTCAACTCACGCGCCTGCATCGAGCGTGGTGTTTATCAGCGCAGCTATGTAGAAAAACTCCTGGCCGCGCCGGATAGTTACCACACGCGCATTCAAGGGAATAAGTTATGGCATTTGGCGCTACTGGAGTTTTGGTTGCAGCGCAATGTGGATGGGGCCTAGTTAGGCAGCGGGGATTACAATGTGATTTTTTAAGAATGTTATAAAATACCTTTTAACCTCCCCACATTGAGGGCACACATGACCCCAGACCAGATTCGACAGTTGGATCAACGCCTTTCCGAATGGCAGGCAAACCACACCGATGTAGAAAATCTGCGTGCGGCGTATCGCCAACAGGTGCTGAAGTTCACCTTAAGTTCGATGGCAATGGAAAATGAGCCGATTGATCCAGAGCGGTTGGCGAAGCGACTGAGTTCAAAATAACGGTGAATGGATTATTGCAAGAGGCGTTATGGTTAATCATTTAGACGTTTCACAAGGTGAAGCTGATGAAATTTTGTCTCAGAAAAAAACAGCGCCACGCGTTGAATTTCGATTCTCAGCGAGAGGTCAGCGCGAGATCTGGGAGCTTGCGGTTGGAGTGATCACAGAACAAGGGTTGTACAAAAAAGCTCTTACTATTGAATTCATTTGTCAGCAAACACTAAAGCCCCATAGGATAAATTATAAATTTAGCCTTTTCCTAACTGAGCATGGGCGATCACAACGAGTTTACCAACTCGACACCACAAGCGTGCCGATCTGCGATGAGGGTGGACATGACTGGCCACACCAGCACATTGGACAAGATCGTGTTAAGTTTGATTCTTCGTACCCTGTCAATTTTGAGGATTCTGTTGCATACTTTTGCCAAATGACTAACGTCGAGTTGGAAGAACCAATTGACTCTCCGTTCGTCTTCAAATTAAGGCCTTCATAATGAATTGCATCGAAATTCTTAAATTGCTTGGGTTGAACTGCAAAATTCTTCCATCCAACGATGGAAAACCCATTCATTGCATCAGTACACCATTTGAGTATTTCGACGGTGATGGAATTCATCTGTACGCGGAAGAACTAGGCGGGTTCATGCGTTTTTTCGATGCCGGTGACACGTTGTTTCACGTAGCTGGATCGGGTATCAGATTCAGGGACAAACGCTCGCTTAAACCAATTCAAAAACTAGTTGAAGAGGCTGGCGCACAATTTTCTGATGAAGGTGAGATTTCGACTCTTACGCCGACAAAAGATACCAAAGAAGGTTTTAGGAAAACACTTGCAGCAATTTTAAACATAGCTGGATGGGAAGCGGAGAATGCGGGAATTTCAACAGATGTAACGAGCCTTGCAAGTGAAGTGGAAATCTATTTGCGAGAGTGGAAACCAGGACATGAGTTTTTATATGAACAACCTCTCGCGGGTATTTCTGGACGCTCGCATTCTTTCTCCTTTTTGATTGATGGCGAGTTAATCGATGTGGTTTCGTCGGCATCTCGATCAACTGCATCAGAAATAAGAAAACTAGCTGATATACGAGGCATTCCATCCCAAACAGACACACCAATTCGAGTGATCATTGATGACCGAAACAATTTGGAGCGGGCGCGTCAGGAAGCGCTGATTCTCAGTCGATTTGCAGACACTTGGCTTTTAACTGCGCTTCAAAATACCATTGCGCAGAAGGGAATTGCCCAACACTAAACCACTCCTTGAATACGCAGTGCCTTCCCCACTGCCGATTTCCCAATAATCCAGGCCTATTCTATACATACTCGCCGCATCAGATAATTTAGTGTTCCCGTTTGTTGGATATTTCACCACTGGCTTCATTTTATATGCACTTTGACGTCATCATCATCGGTGCCGGTGCCGCCGGCATGATGTGTGCTGCGCAAGCCGGTTTGCGCGGGCGGCGCGTGTTGCTGATCGAGCACACTGAAAAGTTAGGTGAGCGCATTCGCATTTCCGGTGGTGGGCGCTGCAACTTCACCAATCGCGAGGTCGGCGCGCAAAATTTCTTATCGCAAAACCCGCATTTTTGCCGTGCCGCTTTAGCACGTTATTCGTCGCGCGATTTTGTGGCCCTGGTCGAGCGCTATGGCATCGGCTATGAAGAGCGCGATCATGGTCAATTGTTTTGCCTCGATTCCGCCCGGCAGATAATCGATATGCTGAAACAGGAATGCGCGCTAGCGCAAGTGCAATGGGCTATGCCCTGCCAAGTGAAACAGGTCACCGCCGCAGATTCTGGAGATACCCGCTTTAAAGTGGCGACTAGCCAAGGCGAATTCACTTGCGCCTCTTTGGTCATCGCCTGTGGTGGATTGGCGGCACCGAAAATCGGGGCCACATCCTTCGGCTATCAAATCGCAGAACAATTTCAGATTGCCGTAGTACCGCCCAAACCGGCACTAGTACCGCTTGCCTTGACACCAGAAATGCTCGCAAAACTAGAACCGCTATCCGGCGTTTCACTCGACACCACGACGCGCGTAGCGAGTGCTAAAACGGCTTTCCACGAACATCTTTTGATTACCCATCGCGGTCTATCCGGACCGGCAATTTTGCAAATATCCAGTTACTGGCAGATGCAGGAATATTTGTCGCAGGACAAGAAACAGCCGATTACAGTGAATTTATTGCCGGATACGGATAGTACGACTTGGTTATCCGAGTTTCGCCACAGTCATCACACCCTCGCTAACTTGCTGGCGCAGAAACTCCCACGGCGTTTCGCCCAAGCGTGGTGCGCACTCCACGGCTGGAACAAACCTCTGGCGGAATACTCCAACCAACAATTCGATGCCGTCACGCATGCGCTGCAAGCTTGGGTGCTCATGCCCGGCGGTACGTTGGGATACAATAAAGCAGAAGTGACATTGGGTGGTGTGGATACGCGCGCCTTGTCGTCCAAGACCATGCAAGCTGAAGCGGTGCCCGGCTTGTTCTTTATCGGCGAAGTTGTTGACGTGACCGGTTGGCTCGGCGGCTACAATTTTCAGTGGGCTTGGTCCTCCGGTTGGGTAGCCGGGCAGTCCGTCTAAAATACGCTATGCTTAGCGTGAATCTTACGTGAGGCGCACCGGTATGTCGTGCAAGGCAAAGCGCTTAATCAGTTTATCATTGCTGGCGTTTCTGGCGGCTTGTGTCGGCCCGCGCTACCAGACGGCCTATCGCTACGAACCTCCGATTGATGCCATAGGACGCGCTTGCCTACAGCAATGCGAACCGAAATTGGCCGCCTGCCAAACGCAGTGCCAGGAAAAATACCAAGCCTGTGTCAAAAGCGTTGAACCGCAGATTGATGCCCACTTTGAACAAAGCCTACAGCAATACCAACGAGATTTTCAGTTCTATCAATACGCCTTTGATCAATACCAACGGCGTTTTTCTTGGCACTATTACAACGCTGATCCGCGTTATGGCGCATGGCCTTACTATTACGGATTGGAGTCATCTTTTCCACCATTGCCACCACTCAAGCCCAGCCGGGAACGGATCGCGGCGCAATTAGTGCAACAGCATTGCGACCGTGATTGCGGTTGCCAATCGATCTACGATGCCTGTTTTCTTGGTTGCGGCGGCAAGAAAATTCCTGAAGTCAAATGCATTGCCAATTGCCGCCCCGAGAAGGCACAGGAGTAAACCGGCAACCGCAATTCACCCAACACTAAAATTTAAGCAGCAGAACCGTTACAATAGCGTTTTACTATTTATTTTTACTCGGCCTTTAGCGCCTTACATCATGGTTTCAGCACTTTCTATCCAGCAACTCAGTAAAACCTACAAAAACGGCGTAACCGCACTACACGGCATCGACCTGGAAGTCGCTCAGGGCGATTTTTTCGCTTTGCTGGGCCCGAATGGTGCGGGCAAATCAACCGCTATTGGAATTGTCTCTTCCTTGGTCAATAAAACCGCCGGTAAAGTGACCGTTTTCGGACACGATCTGGACACCGAACTGGCTACCGCTAAAGCCTGCATTGGTTTGGTACCGCAAGAATTTAATTTCAACGTGTTCGAACCGGTAGAGGAAGTGCTGGTCAACCAGGCCGGCTATTACGGCGTCCCGCGGCGCTTAGCTTTTGCGCGCGCCGAACGCTATTTGAACCAACTGGGCTTATGGGACAAACGCCACGAACAGTCGCGCAATCTGTCGGGTGGGATGAAGCGGCGTTTGATGATTGCCCGTGCACTGGTACATGAACCGCGTTTACTGATTCTCGATGAACCGACCGCCGGTGTGGATATTGAAATTCGCCATACCATGTGGAATTTCTTGGACGAAATTAACAAGGCCGGTACCACCATCATTCTGACGACGCACTATCTGGAAGAAGCCGAGCGCTTGTGCCGCAACATCGCCATTATCGATCACGGACGCATCGTCGAGAACACCAACATGCGCAAACTGTTGAGCCAAATGGATACTTACACCCTAGCACTGGATTTATCGCAGCCGCTATCTGCCGCACCGTCGCTACCTGGTTTTGTGACCCGCTTGACCGATGATCACACCCTAGAAGTCGAAATAACGCGCAATGCTAATATCAACAACTTGTTTGTCGCACTCTCGGCGCAGAACATTGCTGTTCTCACCCTGCGCAACAAAACCAACCGCCTGGAAGAATTATTTATTCGCTTGGTGGGCAATAAAGGAAATGCGCCATGAACGCGCACGGTCAATACATCGCTTTTCGCGCCATTCTCATTAAAGAAGTGCTGCGCTTCACGCGTATTTGGGTGCAAACGGTGCTTCCGCCAATGATTACCACGGCGCTGTATTTTATTATCTTCGGCCAACTCATCGGTAGCCAGATCGGCGACGTGCATGGCTTTCATTACATGCAATACATCGTGCCCGGTTTGATCTTGATGTCAGTGATCACCAACGCTTACGCCAATGTAGTGTCGTCTTTTTACAGCGCCAAATTTCAGCACAACATCGAAGAAATGCTCGTAGCACCGGTACCGAATTATTTAATCATGCTGGGTTTCCTCGGCGGCGGTGTCGCGCGTGGTTTAGCGGTGGGTTTCGCCGTAACCTTGGTAGCCTTGATGTTCACACCGATTCCGCTGCACAACATATGGGTCGCAATTTCCGTGTTAATACTTACCAGCATTCTGTTTTCGTTGGGTGGGCTGATCAATGCCATCTACGCTAACAACTTTGATCATGTCTCCATCGTCCCTACTTTTGTACTCACCCCCCTGACCTATTTGGGTGGCGTGTTTTATAGCGTATCCATGCTGCCGCCCTTCTGGCAAAACGTGTCCTTGGTGAATCCGATTCTGTATATGGTAAACGCCTTTCGCTATGGCTTGCTCGGTGTTACCGACGTGCATTTGGGTGTGGCTTATCTCGCGATTATCGGCTTCATTGCCGGATTATTTGCCTTTGCTTTACATCTACTCAATCGTGGGCATGGCATTCGCACCTAGCACCGCACGATGCCCATGCCCGTCATCCACCCGACATTTACCACACCCGAGCAAGTCACGCAGGCGTTGCAAGACCACGGTTACGCTGTCCTCAGCCCGAATGGCGTTAGCGCGTTTGCGAACTGCACACTCCGTGCGCTGGAAGCTTTTCAACCAAGTTGGGACGACCTGCCGCCGGATCAGTTCCTGCTCGACGGCGGCCACTATCGCAGCCGTCGCCACTCCTGCTTCGTGGTCGATGATGCCGTTAAACAAACACCGCACCGCGGCCACTGGCAGCCGGTGGAATACAACGCCCTGCACGGCGGCATGGTGCGCCTGTTCGAACCCATTGCGCCGCCCACGATTGCGCAAGCTGCTTGGTCGCAATTGCTTCATGCCGTCGGTAACGCTTGTTCCCGCATCAAAGGCCCACAGCCTTGGTATGTCGAAGCACACCAATTCCGCATCGACACCACCCACGGCATCGGCCGTCCAACGCCGGAAGGCGCGCACCGCGACGGCGTAGACTTCGTCGCCATCCTACTGGTGGCACGTAAAGACGTAAAAGGCGGCGAAAGCCGCGTCTTCGATGCCGACAGCTCCAACGGCAAACGCTTCACCCTTACCGAACCCTGGTCGCTGCTCCTGCTCGACGACATGCGCGTTATCCACGAATCAACACCGATTCAACCCACCGCACCAGGTGGGCATCGCGATACGTTGGTGCTGACTTATCGAGCGGGTGGTTTTCAGGAGCAGTAATAACTACAATGCTCGGCTTGTAGGTGCTTGTTAGGCGAGACACCTTAAAGTGCTATTTGCGTGTTAGGAAATTTTCCAATGTCCTTTCTTAACATTCCACCGATACAACAGCTTTGCAAATAAATTGTAAGCAACCGTCGATAAGGGTTTAATGATGGGCCAGGCTATCAGATTCGCTTTCCATTGTTCGTTGGGGGAATGTCGCCAAATTACTTCGAAAGCATCAATACCGACTCTTAAATTACCCTTTTCGTCGATAGCATGAAGGCGCTCGCGTACGAGCTCCAAGTTCGCGGGTAACTCATTGCGAGCCACCATATCCGTATGAACGTCTTTCCACGCGACAGCGCATGTGTTCATCTTATTTTTTTGTATTGAAATGCCAACATCACATACAGGGCATCCACTATTATAAAATACTTTAATTTCTGTCGCGTTCTTGTCCACCGTCATACCCTCCGCCTTACCTACAATGCTTTGTCGTAAATCGTCTTGCCATCGTATTGCACGTACCGCAAAACCCATGTAAGAAATATCCAGATCATTGCTTTCCGCAAGCATTAGCTTCGTACCTAATTCGGCGAAACTTAATTTGCCAAACTTCTGTCGGGCGTAGTGAAACAAAGCCTTGATCGGACTTATTTTTAAGGCCCGACCGGTCATTTCTTGATTAATCAATCCTTGTTTATCTAAGCTATTGATTAATTCTAGAGGGCGAATAAATTTATCCCATACATGCACATCGCGCGGTATAAAACGCGTCAGCGGCCAGTCTTGCGCTAGCTTGATTGCGACCAATTTGCTTTTAAGAGTTCGATTGATCGTATCGTAGAAAAACACACCGCCGGGTTTCAGTACTCGCGCGATCTCGCTTATAACAATATCGATATCATCTACGTGCTCAAGCACATCGCAACAGCACACAACGTCGAATTGATGTACTTCAAACGGAAGTTTTTCACCGCTGCCTTCGATGTAATGGATCGTGTACCCATCGGTTAGCGCATGTGCCATGGCAGTTTTAAGCGTAGGCACAGAGCGATCAACGCCAGTTACAGCACAACCAATGGCAGCAAATTGTTCGGCCAGATAACCTCCACCACACCCAACGTCTAATACGCTTATACGTCTTGGATCTAGCGTAAGTCGATCAAGTAGAATTTTGCGAAAATAATCGAATCGTGGAGGATTTACAGATGTTCGCAGCATGGCCATGAAACCATCTTCTTTCCACCAAGTAGCGTGGATATGGTTATAGATATCATTGTTTATGCTCGACATACTTCCCTCGTATTTTCGTAATTTACTTTAACAAATTTACTTTTTTGCTTTAGCAGCGGCTTTACTTTCACGCTTTAAGGGGCCACCGACTGGACAAAATGTAGTTAAGAAGTTGTGCAGTTTTGCGAGCAAGTTATCCTCAGCCAAGCAGTAATGTACAAACTGGCCTTTCTTCTCACTGCGCACCAAACCAGCGTTTTCAAGCAGTTTAAGATGTTTAGACAATGCGGGCTTGCTCATTTCAAAGCGCTCAGAAATTTCGCCTGCCGTCATGGATGTATCTGACAAATAGGCAAGAATTTTTCGGCGCGGTGTTGAAGCTAAAGCCTCAAATACACGATCAATGTTCATATATTTAACTATTTAGTTAAATGATTATTAGGTTAACAGGAATTCTGGACTCGTGCAATACCACTTTTGTAGCCAAATTGCGCTATTTCGGAATTACCTAAGGGACTGAATCAGGCACCTTAAAGGCACCCAAAATACGAGTGACATTTGTGAACCCTTGTATTCGTAACTTCTGCCCCTGCTTCGTGGTCGACAGTGCCGTTAAACAAACACCGCACCGGGTAGGCATTGCGATATGTTGGTGCCAACTTATCGAGCGGGTGGTTTTCAGGAGCAGTCGACTTAGTTGGTGATAATTTGCGCCCAACCTTATCATCTGGCAGTACATTGATCTATTCACAGCAGTAAACTACGCGGTCCCGTCTGCGCCCCTTTCTATCTTGCGATGACACAAGTACTGTACTCGCCGTTAGATTCAAATGAAATCTCCACGGACAAGAACTTAGCGATAACTTCCGCGTTGGTTTGCGCATGCTTGGATACGCGGCTCAGCGTAAAGCGCCCGCCACCGGCCAAAGCCATCGGAAGCATAATCTGATCTGCCAAATGTTCGCCCACCGCTGCACCAGAACGAACATAATCGCGAACTGCCTGAATCGCCTTTTTCGCTACTGCTTCAGCAGTGACGGCTTTCTCTCCGAAGGCACAAAATATTTCCGTCACATGCTGCTGTTCGAGTGTGATTAGCAAAACGTTGCCGGGGCCTTGATCTTGCGGCAAGCCGCGCACCAGCAACTGTGATTCCTCCCAACCCATGCTGCGGCCAACGAATTCCAATTCGCGTTTAGCGACATGCGCCGGGATACCAGCGACGAAGCTTTCCGCATAAGCCAAAACCCGTTCGCCGCGCTCCGTTAGCTCAAGCGGCTTTAACTGCGTGCAAGGTTCTACCTTGGCGACTACTTCACCACCCCCTGCAGGATAAAACCCAAAACGCTTCAATTGAATGTCGACTGTCGCACCCATGTCGCCGAGCACCCTGCCGTAGGCACGCTGCAAAAATTGAGCAGGAGGTGCCATCGGATTGTGCGTACCACCACACACCTGCACAACCGAAGCTTGGTCCGCGTACAGCAATGCCGGCAACAACGTTTGCAATACAAGCGTGCAACTACCGGCTGTCCCAATTGACAGCTTGTACTCCCCGCCTTTGATCTTAGCCGGTACAAACTCAAGCCTCTGCGAGCCCACAGCAGTGTCACCAATGTCGGCACCGCAAATTTGCGCAGCGGCCTGAACCGCAACCAGATGCTGACGCATCAGTCCAGGCTTGGGACGTTTCGCACGAATGTTGGTAATGCGGAACGGCTGGCCTGTGATCATCGACAACGTCAGTGCAGAACGCAGTATCTGTCCGCCTCCTTCTCCTATGGATCCATCCAATTCAATCATTTTTCGCTTCTATCTTGTTATGTTAAGAGGCCCAGCCTGCGCCGGGCCTCACGGATTAACCCTTGACGCAGACAACTTGCTTCAAGGTATGTACGACCTCCACCAAATCACGTTGTGCCTCCATGACGGCATCAATATTCTTATACACCATCGGGATTTCGTCGATTACAGCGGCATCTTTGCGGCACTCGATGCCCTGCGTTGCCTTGATTTGATCATCGATCGTGAAACGTTTCTTAGCTTCCGTACGGCTCATGGTTCGGCCCGCACCGTGGCTACAACTGTTAAAGCTTTCGGCGTTACCCTTACCTCGAACAATGTAGCTCTTTGCACCCATTGAACCGGGGATAATGCCCAGCTCGCCGACCCGCGCCGATACAGCACCTTTGCGCGTAACCAGAACATCTTGGCCGAAGTGATGTTCTTTCTGCACATAGTTGTGATGGCAGTTCACTGCTTCGACATGCGTCTCGAACGGTTTCGTGATGACCGTGCGCACTGCTGCGATGAGATTCTGCATCATCACTTCACGGTTTAAACGCGCAAATTTTTGCGCCCAACCGACTGCTTCCACGTAGTCATCGTAGTGCTGAGTTCCTTCCGGCAAATAAGCTAGATCCTGATCCGGCAGGTTAATGAAATGTGTGCGCATATCCTGCTTCGCTACCTCAATAAAATGCGAACCAATCGCGTTCCCCACACCGCGCGAACCGGAGTGCAACATGAACCACACAAACCCCGCCTCATCCAGACACACTTCGATGAAGTGGTTACCGGTTCCCAGCGTCCCCAAGTGACGATAGTTGTTGGTATTTTTTAACTTAGGTGTCTTCTCGCAGATTGCGTCGAAATCATCCTTCAATTTCACCCATGCCGCATCTACCGGCGACGGCGGCGTATCCCACGAGCCTTTATCGCGACCTTTGAAGCCGCGCGTTTTGGGCGACATCCCATGCGGAATCGCTTTTTCAATTGCGGAGCGCAACGGACCCAAACTATCCGGCAAATCATTTGCCATCAGCGTAGTCTTGGCCGCCATCATGCCGCAGCCGATATCCACGCCAACAGCGGCCGGGATGATCGCACCCAAGGTCGGAATCACGCTACCAATCGTCGATCCTTTACCTACATGGACATCCGGCATCACGGCGATGTGCTTGTAGATGAAAGGCATCTTGGCCATATTACTCAACTGAAGCTTTGCGCCCTCTTCCACCGGGACTCCGTTGGTCCACATTTTCACCGGGCGTCCACCCTCAACATTCAGTACATCGTATTCTTCGTGTTTCATGATTCTCTCTTTTCAAAAATGGATGATGACAAGTGGCGATGAAATATTTTCTGAGCTACGGAATTTTCCCGCCCGGGTTTGAACCAGAGACCTCCGAAGAATCCTTCGGCGCTCTACCATGTAATTTCATCTGCATTCATCAAAAACAAAACAGCAACAAAAAGTGGTGAAACAATGTGCGGTCACCCGCACGGCGCTCTATCCAGTTGAGCTACAGTGGCATGTTGCCGCCCCTGGCGAGATTCGAACCCGCAACCTCCTCATTCGTAGTGATGTAGTGCCACCGGCATTCGCCAAAAACTTTTATATAAATCACGGCAACAATATTGAAAGGACATTGCTCTACCCACTGAGCTACGGCCGCTTTCGCAACCGCCCGGATTCGAACCGGGGACACATGTAGTTCTTTCGGCATTTGCCGCTTAAATCAAGCCCCGACAAGGTCAGACAAGACATTCTGCCAAGCTTGTTCAACCTGACAGGCTGGATTCGAACCAGCCTTATCCAATGTAGTCCTGTCGGCATTCGGGGTAAAACGCAACTGAGCGATCAATTGACTAGGGGTTGCTGTGATCGAACATTGTATAGATGTAATCGCAGCGGCATTCATATCACGCCCAAACCTGGTACTGCCTATCCTAATTACCCAGCTCATCATAATCTCCTAAAGTGCGATGGATTGGATTTCACCAACCCAATGCGCAGTACCCAATTGACCGGCCGCGAAGGCTGCAATGATCTTGAAAACATCATCTGAGAACCCGCCGATATTCAAAATATCGTCACGCTCAGTCGCCTGTGCCGTGGAATACGGAGCGATGTCGATGCATACCAGCTTTGCATTGGGGTTGCGTTTTTTGAACGCTTCCCACTCATGCATCGTTGCCGTTGCACCGCGATGATTCGCATCAACCCATGACTCGTTATCCGATATATACACCACCAAATCGGCCTTCCACTTTTGCTGGTTTAAGTGCGCCAGCGGTGCGCTGCAGTTGGTACCACCGCCACCAATTGATGCCAGCTTTTGCGCATTCGTCATCACGGTATCGCGCGGATTCAGCTTGCAATTCACCACATTGTTCTCAAATGGCAGGACAATCGCCTCGGCGTTTTTTCGTAACATGGCTGCGGCAACCAACGCGGCGATGTCAATGCAACACACCGACGACGACGCGGAACCACGGTAGCCTGTTACCGGTGATGCCATCGAGCCCGAGACATCCGGACATACCACCACCTGGCCCGCAACTTCCGGCACGTTCACCAATGCGATCTCCAGCGCATCCTGCAATGCTTCACGTACTGCAAGCGGTACTCCGTCACCGGTAGCCTTATAGGCCGCCATCAACTGATACGGAAACACTTTTGCCTTTGCAATCGCATTCGCATCGCGCAGCTTGGCCGCAATGAGTTCCGTCATGCCCGCCACTTGATACACCCCGTGCCGAGCAAACGTATTCAGGTTCATGCGCACCATCTGCCAGCCCGCCTGCTTCGCAATTTGCGCCCAATCCTCAGTCGAGAGTTCCAGTGCGGTCAGCATCTGGGACGGCACATCCGGCATCGGCTGCTTACGATCCTGCTTGTACGCTTCGAATGCTTTGACAAGCGGCGGCAGGTCTTCAAGCTGATACGGCTTGCCGATCAACCAGGCAAAGAATGCTGCGCGCCAAGCCTCGGACGGCTTCGGGTGCACCATCTTCACCACATCCGCCAGCGACGGTGCTGCACCGATGGCTGCCGCCAACAATTCCTTTTCGGACGCGCTGTTGAGCCATGCCTGTACCAATTTCTTCGGACGCGAACCCAGCGATTTGCGGCCAACCGCGCCAGAGCGGATGATCTGCACGAAATTGCGCAGCACTTTGCCGTTGGTGACCACGCGCTGGAACACCGGCGTTAGCTCCGCAGCACCTTTAGCAGCCAGCACGGCCGTCAACAGCGCCGGCACGTCTTTCATATAGCCACGCTCGCGGCAATAGACCGCTGTTTGCGCAATGAAGCGCGTATCGACTTCCTTGCACAACTCGAGAATAGTTTCTAGCTGGGTCTCAGCACTGGCGTAGTAGGTCGCGTTCAAGCAACCGGTTGCCGCGTATTGCGCCAGGACATGTTTTGCAGACAACCGGTAAGCCGGCGCACCTTCCTCGTTGATGGCGTTTGCCTTCGGGAGCAACTTACCTTTCGAGCTTTGGAACAATTGAGCGTTAGCCATTTCATTTCCTTTTTCGTTATGTCGCTATGGGCCGGTATCCGGATGTTTTCACTTACTCTGCCCATACCCATGGCAACGGCTATGCCAACGTTCAGCCATGCTCTGTAAAAAATTACAAGTATCTGATATTTATCTGATATATCTTAATATATGGCAAATTTTGCGGCCTTTCGGCTTATTTAATTTTGTGATATATTATCTAAATAGATAATTATTTATAATTAAAATGACAGCAAAACGAATCGTCGTCGTTGGTTTTATTGGTACTCAGCTCGACAGCGGCAAAGGCAGCGCGCGCTGGGAAAAATGGCGCCCTAGTGTTGCGCTAACACAACATGAAGAACTGGTGATTGACCGCTTTGATCTACTCCATAGCGGAAAGCATGATGATCTGGTGAGCCGATTGATCGCGGACATTGGTTCCGTGTCACCTGAGACTCGGGTCGTAGCCCACAATTTGCCGATATCAGATCCCTGGGATTTCGAAGAGGTGTATGGGAGCCTGTTTGATTTTGCAAAGGGCTACGCCTTCGATCCGGACAATGAGGAATATTGGATTCATATCACGACCGGATCGCATGTCGCGCAAATCTGCATGTTTCTGATGACGGAAGCCCGTTACTTCCCTGGACGAATTTTGCAAACCTCACCGCCGCGTCGGCAGACAATTGGCGACTCCGGCACCTACGCGCTGATTGATCTCGATTTATCCAAATACGATCAGATCGCACAGCGCTTTTCACACGAGCAGCTAGAAGGAGTTGCTTTTCTCAAATCAGGCATCGCGACGCGTAACGCGCGCTTTAACGCAATGATTGACGAGATCGAACGCGTTGCGATTAAATCCAAGGCACCCATTCTATTAATGGGCCCGACGGGCGCGGGCAAGTCTTTTCTCGCCAAGCGCATTTTCGAGTTGAAGAAGGCGCGCCATCAGATCGATGGCAAGTTTGTCGAAATTAACTGCGCGACACTACACGGTGAAGGCGCGGGCTCGACGCTATTCGGCCACATTAAAGGTGCATTTACCGGTGCCTCTTCGGATCGCCCCGGCCTGCTACGCACGGCACACAAGGGTCTGTTGTTCCTCGATGAAATCGGCGAGTTGGGGCTGGATGAACAAGCCATGCTCCTGAAAGCAATTGAAGAAAAGCGATTTCTTCCAGTCGGTAGCGATCATGAGGTTCAAAGCGACTTCCAACTGATCGCAGGCACCAATCGAGATTTATCCAAGGATGTGATCACGGGTCGATTCCGCGAAGATCTATATGCCCGTATCAATTTATGGATCTATGAACTTCCTGGTCTCATTAATCGTCCGGAAGATATCGAACCCAATTTAGAGTACCTGCTTGCACAATTTAGCGTCGAGCAAGGACAAATGGTGCGATTTAACAAGGAAGCGCGTGACCACTTCATGCGTTTTGCAAGATCGCCTGATGCTTTATGGGCAGGTAACTTTAGAGATTTGTCCGCATCAATAATGCGCATGGCAACGTTCGCAAGCGCCGGGCGCATCACGAAGGACATCGTCACCGATGAGATTGCCCGGTTGAAACGTCTGTGGCACTGGCACTTACACCCTCAAACTGAAAGCAACGAAGTAAACCTGGAAAAATTAATCGGCGATGAAAAGATAGATATCTTTGACCGTGTTCAGCTGCGTGAGGTGATTCGCATGTGCATAGCATCGAAGTCGTTGTCCGATGCCGGGCGGAAAATATTCGCGGTGTCACGCGATGGCAAGGCGAAGCCCAATGATGCCGACCGACTTAAGAAATACCTAGCCAAGTTTGGTTTAGATTGGAACACAGTAACGAACGCACACAAATAATCTGATTTTCAGCATCCGCAAAATCAGATTGTACCTGTTAAACACGCGCTATCTTGATACCGCGTACATTGCGGTCTACGCTGAAGTAAGCTATGTGCAAAGAGGTGACTATCATGTTTTCACAAGAAATGGAAAAAACCGTTGCAGAACTAACTGCGCCAAGCAAAGGTATACTCGCCGCAGATGAAAGTTCCGGCACGATTGCGAAGCGCTTTAAAAGCGTTGATGTGGAGTCTACCGAAGAGAACCGGCGCAGTTATCGAGAAGCGTTGTTTACCGCACCGGGGCTGGGTGACTATATCAGCGGCGTGATTTTGTTCGAGGAAACGCTGCAACAAAAAAGCGCCGCGGGTATTCCTCTGCCGCAGGTGCTCGCGGATCAAGGCATTGTGCCCGGCATTAAAGTGGATAAGGGTACGCAAGCCTTGGCAAATTTCCCCGGCGACAAAGTGACGCATGGCTTGCAAGGTTTACCCGAACGACTCGCCGGTTATAAAGCGCTCGGCGCACGTTTTGCCAAATGGCGCGCGGTGATTGCGATTGGCGAAGGCTTTCCCTCGACCCAAGCCCTGGAAGTCAACGCCGACAGTCTGGCGCGCTATGCAGCGATTTGCCAGGAGCTCGGCATCGTGCCGATTGTGGAACCAGAAGTATTGATGGATGGCAGCCACAGCATCGCACGCTGCGCCAGCGTCACCGAGGAAGCGCTGGAGACCGTGTTTCACGTGCTGCACCGGCATCACGTGCAATTGGAATATATCCTGTTGAAACCGAATATGGTGCTACCCGGAAAAGATTGTCCGCAGCAGGCCAGCGCCGAAGAAATTGCCGCCGCGACGTTGATCTGTTTTCGCCGCACCGTGCCGGCTGCCGTTCCGGGCATCAACTTCCTCTCCGGCGGACAAAGCGACGAAGCCGCAACCGCCAATCTCAACGCCATGAATAACACTGCGCAAAAGCAGCCGTGGCAATTGAGTTTCTCCTACGGCCGCGCACTGCAAGCGCCAGCACTGAAAGCCTGGCATGGCGTCGCGGCTAATAAGGTGGCGGGACAACAGGCGTTGTTGAAACGGGCACGTCTCAATAGCGCGGCGCGGCAGGGGAAATATTTGGCTTCGATGGAGGCTGACTAGGCTGAGCAAACTTGTCTAATTTGGGAGCGACCCCCTCGTTTTCATCCCGATCTACCCCGGTGCTAATTTATCGTGCGAGCATAGTTCAAAAACTACCGTAGCATTATCGCCGCTTCGATTCAGCGCGTGTAAAAGGCGCATTGCGCGCCACACTATTCCTTTCTATATTGATTTTTGTAAGAATACGGAGAATACCCATGAGCACCGACGCAACCCTCACCAGCAAGAGCCAAACCACCATTACGAAGGAAATACGGGAGAGCCTGGGCATCAAACCCGGCGACCGCATCACCTTCACACCCATGTCCGACGGCACCGTGAGCATGCGCGTCAAAACCAAAAGCATTATGGCGCTTGCCAGCATGCTGCAAAAGAAAAGCCGCAAACGCATCCCGACCGAAAAATTATCACCCTGATGCTCGGCCTCGACACCCCATGTGCTTGTGCGCTTTTTGGTGCAAGACGACGAGGCGCAATTCGAGAAAGCGCGCAGATTAATCAAGCGCGAGGCCAGCGCCGGAAAAAGTATTTTCATCAGCTTGCTGGTGCTTTTAGAAACTGAATGGGTGTTACGCAGCCGCAACAGCCTGAACAAAGCTGAAATCATCGGCGTAATTTCCGGGCTACTCGACAGTACGGAAGTGGAGTTCGAAGATGAACCCGGTGTCGCGCAAGCGTTGTTTGTCTGGAAAGACTGCAGCGCCGATTTTGCCGATTGCCTGATCGGGGCGCATAACCGTAGACTGGGTTGCCGAGCCACAGCGACATTCGATGCGCGGGCGG
>JAYVZN010000037.1:0-2155 GCA_043783305.1 Betaproteobacteria bacterium | reverse complement strand
GCAAGCAAAAGCTCGGTCGTTAGCACACACCCGCGCGGAGCCGTTGACGCTCCGCGCACCTGACAATGTGTAAAATGTAAAACGTGTAGGAAAGTAGGAAATCCATGTATCCCACGCCGCCAAAGCCGAAATGGCACCACGATCCCGAATTCTATTTTCACCTGATAGTCACCCTGTTACTTATCGCGGGCGTGCTTTTCGCATGTTCCCACCTGAATGGATCGTTGCCACTCTAGCCCACGATGCCCACGCGGAGCGCCAGATCGGATTTGATCTGGCGCTCCGCTCATTCGCGGAGTCAATGTAGTAAATGTACGCCCTATATATAGAGAATTTTAAGAGAAAAATAATTTTCTGAACCTCGATCAAACGGTAGTAAATTACACATAGATCGATCTAGACTAGAACACACCTGATAAAACATCTAGTAATTTGCCCTAAAATTTCTTACAAATAAAGTAGTAAATTACACTTATTACTTACTCCCTCGATGACTCGCACCCCTTTTTTGAGCGAAAAAGTTTTTTTTCTAAAAATTCTCCATATATAGGATACAGAATTTACAGGCTATGGTATTGACAAGTAGTGTAAAGTAGTGCCATAATAAAGATGCCCGTGCGGAGCGGAGCAACAAACCGAAAGTGAGACACATCGATCATGGTAAAAACTGATTTTCGTATCTGGCAGAAAAAGCAGATGATCGGCCTTGGCGGTCTATGGCTAGCGGGTGCATTGCTGGCGGCATTCATGCCAGAACCCGCGTCGTCGATTGGTGTGGTGTGGATCGTGCTTGTGGCGGCGCTATTTTTCCTCTTTGATCCCAAGGGCGCCGCGACGATGCGCGGAGTGATTGATTGGGGCGACGTTGACCATTTCTTTTCAGGTGATGATAGCACCAAGACGATCCGGCATATTTTGCCGCGCGTGGGCTACTGGATACTTTTCGCGGCGTTCCCGATTGTGGTGCTTGTGCTGGCATGGGTGCAACGCCCCGCGCAAATGGTGGCATGGCGTAACGCGCTGGCATTGATGCAAGCCGAGGTCGATACGTGGCACAATCCCGCGCTAGACCGCTCCGCGCCAGATGCCACAAATACACCCGCTAGTAAAGCGGAGCCGTTGCCAGAACCGCCCGCGCCGATGCGGGTGCGAACGCGGGCAAAACGCACCACGCCCCAAGACGCATAAGGCCGCGCTAGGCTTGCGACGTTGACCAACAGGGCACGCGGAGATGAAAAGACGTACAATCTATCGTCTCCGCTTTCGTTTATCTTGTCGCACGGAGCGTACAATGTTGAAAATAGCTATATGTTGTCAAGTGCTGCCAAGTATGGTATACTGAGTGTACGGCTCCGCGTTGTTCCTTTCGGCGGCGCTCCGCGAAGAATAGCGTCGCGGTTTCCTCACAAGTGCGGAGCCGATATTGGAAAGGTGGCACAAATGCTGATTAAGTTACACAACCAAGTGATCAACCTTGCGCATCTGGTAAAGACCGTGCGCTATGGCGCGGGTGCAAATCCCAACGTTGATACCGAGCATGCGGGCAAAGTCTCGGTCGTGGTGTGTTTAACCAATAAGGCCGATATCACCTTCATCGGTGAAGAGGCCGAGGCCGCATGGGCGGTACTCAGTGACGAGGCGATCAACGCGATAGCGGTGTGGGATACCGCGCAACAAAAGGCCCGCGCCGAGGCGGCGCTCCGCGAAGAAGATGCCGCGCATCACGCCGACCTGCCGCTTGCGACCGAAATTGTCTCGCCTGATTTGTTGATGATTGATACACCCGCCGTCTAGCGGAGCCAACGCGCGGAGCGTTGCACTCCGCGCACCAAGGACACACACGACGATGAAGCACCTTGATCGCCTGGAAGCGCGCTTCTGGCGCTGGCAACATGGCAAGCATACCGAATGGCCGTATGTGCGGAGCGGCGAAGAACCGACTCTTGATGATATGCGGCGCTATGAAACCGATCTATTGCCCGCGTACAAGCTCGGCATAAAAGAAAAGCCGCTGCCGCGCTCCGCATGGATATCGGCGGCGCTCGGCATTCTATTTGCGATATTCATGGCGTGGTGGCAATTTGCCCATACACCGCCGCCGTATTATGGCCCATGCGCGGCGTACCATTATGGCGATCACCTGCCATCATATTGC
>JAYVZN010000036.1:0-2168 GCA_043783305.1 Betaproteobacteria bacterium | reverse complement strand
TCATGAGTTCCACCGGTTGATGATTGCCGATATTGTAGAGGCGATACGGCGCATCGCTGCTGGCCGCCGCCGGTGCTGCACGATCAAAATCCGGATTCGGTGCGGCGACCCGATCCAACACCCGCACCACCCCTTCGACGATGTCGTCGATGTAGGTAAAGTCACGCTGCATTTTGCCTTCATTAAATACGTTGATTGGGCGGCCTTCGAGTATCGCGCCGGCAAATAGCGAGGGCGACATATCCGGTCGGCCCCACGGCCCGTACACGGTAAAGAAGCGTAAACCGGTGGTGGGTAAGCGGTATAAATGACTATAGGTATGCGCCATCAATTCATTGGATTTTTTAGTCGCCGCATAGAGACTAACCGGGTGATCGACGTTGTCTTGGGTGCTAAACGGCATGTGCGTGTTGGAGCCGTAGACGCTGGAGCTGCTGGCGTAAACCAAGTGCTCGACCCGATGGTGGCGACAGCCTTCCAGTACATTTAAAAATCCCACCACATTGCTGTTGACGTAAGCGTGCGGGTTTTGCAGCGAATAGCGCACCCCGGCCTGGGCCGCGAGATTGACCACGCGGTTGAATTTTTCTTGGGCGAATAGCGCTTCCATCGCGGGGCGGTCGGCGATGTCCATTTCGATGAAGCGGAAGTGGCTTTGCGGGCTTAGCTGTTTGAGGCGATCCTGCTTTAGGCTCACCGCATAATAGTCGTTCAGGTTATCGATGCCGACGACTTCGATACCTTCTTGTTGTAACAAGCGCTGGGCGAGATGCATACCGATAAAACCAGCCACGCCGGTAATGAGAATTTTCATAAGGATCTTTCGGGGTGGTGCATGTTCAAGCGCCGCGTCCGATGGCGTGATACTCAAAGCCCTCGGCATGGACATCCTTGGGTTCGTAGAGGTTGCGCCCGTCAAAAATAAGCGGGTTTTTGAGTTTGGCCTTGATCGCGGCGAATTCGGGTGTGCGGAATTCACGCCATTCGGTAACGATAATCAGCGCATCGGCACCGGTGCAGGCATCCAGTTGCTTGTCGACGTAACTGAGTTGCGGATGGGCACCAAAAATACGGCGCGCTTCGTTCATGGCGACCGGGTCATACGCCGTTACGGTGGCACCGGCGGCGAAGAGGTCAGCCAGCAATTTGCGGCTGGGAGCATCGCGCATGTCGTCGGTGTTGGGTTTGAAGGCTAAGCCCCACAGGGCGAATTTCTTGCCTTTAAGATCAGGGCCGAACCGGGCTTTGATTTTGTTGCTGAGGACGCTCTTTTGCGCTTCGTTAGCCGCTTCTACGGCGGTCAGTAATTTAAGTTCAATACCGGCTTCGTCCTGGGCGGTTTTAATCAGGGCGGAAACGTCCTTGGGAAAACAAGAGCCGCCGTAACCGCAGCCGGGGTAGAGGAAATGGTAGCCGATGCGCGGGTCGGAGCCGATGCCGTGACGCACCATTTCAATATCTGCGCCGAGTTTTTCGGCGACGTTGGCCAGTTCGTTCATGAAGCTGATGCGCGTGGCGAGCATGGCGTTGGCGGCGTATTTGGTGAGCTCTGCGCTTTTGACATCCATGACGACTAGGCGGTCGTGATTGCGGTTGAAGGGCGCGTACAATTCACGCATGACGTGGGTGGCGTGGGGGTCGCGTGTTCCGATAACGATGCGGTCCGGGCGCATAAAGTCTTCGACCGCCGCGCCTTCTTTCAGGAATTCAGGATTGGAGACAATGTTGAAATTTAATTTCAGGCTCCGTTTTTGCAGTTCTTCCGCAATCGCTGCCTGTACTTTGTCGGCGGTGCCGACCGGGACGGTGCTTTTGTCGACGATGATTTTATCTTCGGTCATGCGACTGCCGATGTTGCGGGCCGCGGCCAGTACGTACTTTAGGTCAGCCGAGCCGTCTTCGTCGGGCGGGGTGCCGACGGCGATGAATTGAATTTGGCCAAACGCCACGGCACGGTCGATGTCACCGGTGAATTGTAAACGTCCGGCGGCGACGTTGCGCTGTACCATTTCCAACAATCCCGGTTCGTGGATGGGGATGTCACCGCCTTCTAAAATGGCGACTTTGGCTGGGTCGAGATCCAAGCACAAAACGTGGTTGCCCACTTCCGCCAAGCATGCGCCGCTGACAAGCCCGACGTAGCCGGTGCCGACCATGGTTAGTTTCAT
>JAYVZN010000035.1:0-13976 GCA_043783305.1 Betaproteobacteria bacterium | reverse complement strand
TTTCGTCAATACAATCTCTATCGCTACTCGCATTTGTGCGTTCTCCCTTCAAGTCTTGAGGGGTTTGAGACTGGCGATAAACTTAAGTTCCTTCAAGAGTGCAACACTACACTAGAAACATCTACTCACTGCTTAACCCTTTGGACTCCACGATTGCCGACTGATCTCAATTCCTTGTTTGCCGGGAATCCTGCAGTTGCACCTATGCAGAATCCGTGGACGAACCGTGTTCATCTTCCTAGTGCTTTTTGCACTGATGCCCATGCCAGAAACAGATCATGTCGTCGCGTTGTTGCCAACTGGATTGCATCGATTCTTGCGAGTTCCGCCCTGAGCAGAGCCAGGCGATCAGCCGCGCCCTGGTGCAAGAGATTACTCGTGTTAGCAGCATCGGCAACGCGTCGCTGCACTGTCGATTCGGCAATACTTAATTTTTGCTGTGCATGCGTAGCTTCAGTTAGTGCCGCCTCGACCTCATGCAGCGCTTGCAGCACTACTTTCCGGTATTCTACCTGCCGCTCTATCGCAATCGCGGATGCTGCATCGGTCCGCGCCTGGCCTCGACCGCCATCGAACAGCGGGCCTTGTACCGTCGCGCCTAGGAGCCAACCGAGCGCATCGCCCGTCAGCCAGCGCCGCAGTATTCCGCTGAGGCCAATATTTCCAGTCAGGGTAAATTTCGGATACTTTTCCAGCCTGACCTGTGCTGCTTCAGTAGTCGATGCAATGACTTTGTGCCAAGCCGCATCGACATCGGGGCGTTGGTCGAGCACTGCGGTGGGTAAATCGACTTCGATCGCTCCGCTGTTGGGGATTGAGGCGAAGTAGATACCCGTCGCGGGTGGTGCAAACTCGGATGAAACCTGGCCTAAGATTAGTGCTAGCCTGGCCCGATTAAGATTGCGGCTACGCTCGATATTTATCAGAGCTTCATGTGCAGTGGCAAGCTCATCTTCAACGGTGCGAACGGACATCAGCGTCGACAGCCCTGCCGCTTGTTTGGACTGCTCGGCGGCAAGCAGCGCCGTGACAAATTCAAGCGCATGCTGAGCCTGGGGCGATAAAGTCTGCGCGAGGAGTATGTCGGCATACGCGACAACTACTTCATAAGCCACCCGCTGGCGAACGGCGCGATGCTCGGCCTCGGTGGCAAGAAGCTCCGCGCCCGAAGCTTGTGCGGCCAGCGCGAGGCGGCCGAACAGGTCGATTTCGTAGCTTGCCTCGATCACTTGATAGGAAACTTGGTTTCTATGGTAGGGGGGGATTCTTGCCGAGACGCCATCTGCGTCCCTGATACGGGTTTCTGGCACCCGCTCCCGCCGCACTTCCAAGTTACTACTCAGGCTCGGTCGCTGCTCGGCAACAGTGCCGGCCCTCAGTGCGCGCGCCCGCAGGACGCGAACCGATGCGATACGAATGTCCGAATTTTCTGCCAGCGCCAGCGCAACGAGTCGATTCAACTCAGGATCAGCGAGCTGCTGCCACCATTCGTCGTCTTGGTTTTTTGACATCGGTTTACGCAGTACATGCGGTTGCGCTCGCCAAGAATCAGGTGCTGCTATTTTTGCGGGAAAATTGACTGGGGTTGTTGCGCATCCGGAAAGGGCGGTCAGTCCAGCCAACGCCGCAATCAATCGAAGGGTCATGGCCACGATGATTCCTTGCGCAGCGTGGCGAAGCGAACGATCACGCGTTGGCCGATCAGCACATCCTTCGCATCGACTGAAATGACGGTCTCGACCACTCGGTTGTCCTGGCGCTCGGCAGGGTCATCACTGGCGCTGCGCTGGCCGACAACCTTGCCGATGCGCAGCACCTGGCCGCTCCAGCGGCGTAGAGGATCGGCTTCCAGAATAATTTCGACGTGCTGCTGCGGCTGGACGAGCGCAATAAATCGTTCCTCTAATTCGGCGCGAACGATTCGGGGCGTATCCGGTACGAACAGGAAGAGCGGTGTGATGTTCAGGGTGCTCACGCCATTTCCCGGTCGCGCTTGGCGCTGGACGATCTGTCCGTCAACGGGTGCGCGCACCAATCGTTCCTCGATCTCGCGCGCCACAATGGCGACGCGTTTGATGGCGCTCTCTACGCCAGCCTGCAATGTCGCTATCTCAGCCTGTGCTAGCGCCTGCTCGTCTTGCGCGCGATCCAGGTCATGGCGTGCAATCGTGCCGTTCGTGGCGAGTGGCTCAAGGCGCTGCACTTCGCGCTCCGCCGCAGCGCGCCGAATGTAGGCTGTAGCAACCTGGCGCTCGACCTGCAGCACCTCGCTGCGGGCCAGATCTAGATTGCGCTGCACCAGTACCGCATCCAGCGTGGCTAAAATTTGACCGGCCTTAACCCGCGCACCTTCTTCGACGCGTACCTGATCGATCACGCCGTCGCGGCGCGCAGCCAGACGTACGATGCCGCCTTCAATATCGATGCGGCCTTTCGCACTGGCGACGATCTCGGCGGTGACGATTGCTGCGACGTTATTGCGCAAGGCAGGTTTGATTTTTGGTTCGCAGCCGCTCAGGGCTACCCCGATTACCAACATGGCTAGCAGCAACTGTAGATTGATTGTGTGCTTAATTTTTCTCATGATCCGACTCCTGAAGGGTGGCTGCGTAGCGGCTCGGTTTTGGGTCTTTGGCGATTACTCCGTCCTCCAGTTGAATCACACGATCCGCATGCGATAGCAGGCGCGGATCGTGCGTAACGCCAAACACTGTCGCGCCATGCTTGGCTGCGATGCGCTGCAACAGGTCGATGACGATTTGGCCGTTGGCCTTATCGAGCGCGGAAGTCGGTTCATCGGCAAAGATGATCTGTGGGTTCTTGACCAGTGCGCGGGCAATTGCCACGCGCTGCTTTTCCCCTCCCGATAGCGCAGCAAGCCGTTGCCGGCTGTGTGCTGCGAGGCCAACCTCACCCAGGGCTTGCTGTGCCCTGCGTTCGGCGGCTATCCCCTTGATCCCGAGATACTGGAGGGGCAAGATCACATTCTCGCAAGCAGTTAATGATTCAACCAGATTGAAGCCTTGAAACACGAAACCACAGTGTTGGAGGCGAAATTTGTCGATGGCCTGATCCGTGAGTGCCCACAGATCCGTATCCAGCGCAAGTACACGCCCGGTGTCGGGCCGTAATAGGCCGGATATCATCGATAGTAAGGTGCTCTTGCCCGAGCCGGAGGGGCCGGCCACAAGGGTTAACTCGCCGGGATAAATTTCGAGCGAGATGCCTTTAATGACACGCTGGGTGTGCTTCCCGGTAACGAAGGATTTCGCAATGGCGTGACTGATTAGTGTTGGACGCATCTGTTTATTCCTAGCGCAGCAGTGACGCCGGCTCTGCGTTGTGCAGCGGGCGTAGCGACAACAAGCCGGAAATCAGAGCGATCAGCAGAATCAAAGTTGAAACGCCACCCAGCATCCACCCTGGAAAGTTCATCGCGATGTGGAATGCATTTCCTAGCCAGGCGACTCCCAAGGTCAACAGTGCTGTCACGGCCAACCCAATCGAACCAACCCATAAGGCCTGCTCGATCACCACCGCACGTAGCGAGCGCTGCGACACGCCGAGTGCGCGTAGCGCGGCAAACTCCTTGATCGAGGCCAAAATGGCCCCAGACAGGGTCTGGCTGGTGATGGCCACACCGACCAGTAGCGCCAGCAGCGAAGCGAAGCCAGAGCCGATGCCGACCCCCGATTCAAATAACCAGTAGGCTTGAGAACGCAGCGAGAAATCTTCGGCGAGCCATACGCTGTAACGTGGAAACGGCGTGTTGTCCTCCAAGGCATGGGCCGTCTGCTGCGTATCGAAACCCGGTTTCAGACGGATCAGATAAAACGTCACCACATCGCGGGTTTCCGGAACCAGCGCGCGGGCAGTGGCGAAGGAAGCGATCACGTTGACGCCGCCGATGGCGCGTATGCCTTCGACCAGACCCACGATCACGGCCCGCTTGCCGTTAATCTCGATGACCGAACCAATCTCCGCGCCGAGCTTTTGCCGGTCAGCAATGTCGATCAGGATCGCATCAGGCTGATCCAGCAGCGCACGCTGTTGTCGGCTGAGCTTCAAGCCGAAGGCCAGGCCATTCGGCGCGGGATCAATGGCATTGATCACGACAGATACCGCTACACCGTCACTGCGCCGCAGATCGCCATAGGCGGTGATATACCGTTCAATCTGCGCCACACCCGGATGCATCCATGCGGATGCGTCACTCGCCGGGGAGATTGGACGGCCCAGGTCGACGCTTTCGGTGTTACGAAAGCCGATCCAAAGCTGGGCTTTCGAATCATCGATCACCACGGAAACCGTGCCGAACATCCCCAGCAATAGCGCGAATTGCACCAAGATCAGCAGCCCGCTGAAGGTGATTGCCAGCACAGCGGCGAGATAGCGCCGCCATTCATGGATCAAACTAGAGCGCGCGAGGGAGACCATTTCAGCGCGCGTGCAAGGCTAGGTGCGCGCTAGATTTTAGGCGCAATGGAGGCAAGCGGCGCTCCCTGGATAATAAAAACGGAGTAATCCGTCTCAGTATAAAAGTGAAATAGGTTGGCATTTATGAATGGCTCCTCTTGTACCTTTGCGGGTTAATTCTTTAGGATGTAGGAACGAAACAGACCAGCCATCGCATCGGCGGTCGCTGCCAGATCAATTTTCGGGTTGGTCTGGCTATCAAACATAAGCCCAGAGAACAGCGCCATGATGATGTTCGCCGCGCCCTTGGTATTTAAATCCGGCCTGACCCAGCCGGCTTTCTGGCCATTTTGCAACGCAACCGCGAGGTTTTTGCGAAGCTGGGTATCTTGCTCAATCAGGTAATCATGGTACTTTGGGTTACGACACAGTTCCAGCCAACTATCAGCACCTAGATCAAACTGGGATGGTGCCAGCAGTTCCGTTAAGTCTCGTGCGCTTAGCCGCCCCATCCAGGCTAAACCCTCGGCTGTGGCAAGTTGCCCGATCTGCTCGCGATAACCATCCATCTCCATCTCAGCGATGGTCGAGATGATGTCCTCTTTACTCGCAAAGTAGCGGAATACCGTGCCCGCACTGAGCTTGGCTGTGGCGCAAATATCCTCGGTTCTGGCCGCATGAAAGCCCTTCTGCTTGAATACTTGCGATGCTGCTTCCAATATCTGCAAGCGCCGCTGCTCGTGTAGGTGTTGGTCTTTGGTGCGCGCCATATTTAAAAACGGAGTAGTTCGTCTCATTATTGCCGTGCGGCTAATCTCTGTCAAGCAGTTTCTACCCAAACCAGCGCGATGGGAAATAGGGGCGAATTCACATTCCAAGTGCCAGGCTTTACCGATTTGTATCGGTAAAGCCTGGGTCAGATATCGTCTTGAAAGTCAAGCGTTGGCACCGCATTAGTTAACATCGAAAGGCTTGCCTGACTTGACGACACCATAGATTAAAGTGCGCGAGCTTTCGCATGACCGCCCCCACAACCGCTTTAGGCGCGAGTCCTGCGGCACTTAGCCTATCACCAAATATCTTGAGCGTTTATCGTGTCGCCGTGCCACCAAAGCGCAAATGGCGATGTCCAACGCGTGACTGAAGGCGTAAGGCTTGGTCAGTGTGCGTGACCTGTGGATGAAAGCGCAGGGTTACGTTGTTTGAGGTCATCGGCGCGCACCGCTCGATGAACCGCCCGGTGCGGACCCGCACGCCGGGTGTGGGGGCCGGGGTTAGAGACCTCCGGCTACCCGATTGGGTGTCATATGGTGGATGCTCGGTGCCGCGATCAGCTCCTGCCGCTCATCGCCAACTTGCCACCCTGCACCATCGGCATGGAAGCCTGCTCCGGCGCACACCACTGAGCACGACTGTTTCGGTCTCACGGCCACACCGTCAAACTCATGGCCCCAAAGTTTGTTGCGCCCTACCGCATGAGCGGCAAGAACGATGCGGCGGATGCCGCCGCCATCGCCGAGGCCGTCACCCGAGCGCACATGCGCTTTGTCCCGGTCAAGGAAGAGCATCAGCAGATCATCCTGTGCCTGCACCATACCCGCCAAGAATTCGTCGCTGAGCGTACCGCGACCTGTAACCGGCTACGCGGCCTCATTTCCGAGCTTGGCATCGTCCTGCCGCAGAAGGTGACCGGCTTGCGTCAGACCATCGGCCAACACCTAGATGCGGTGCCGGGTTACGCTAAGCGCTGCATCGAAGACCTGCTGAGCCACGCCGATCAGCTCGATCTGCGTATTGCCGAGTACGACAAGGCGATTGCAAAAGCCGCGCGCGAAGATGAACGCAGTAAACGCCTAATGCAACGCCCCGGCATCGGCCCCATCACCGCCAGCGCGCTCCTGGCCAGCATCGGCAACGGGCATGATTTCAAGAATGGTCGACAAGTCGCTGCCTGGATTGGGCTGACACCCGGACAACACAGCAGTGGCGGCAAGGCGCGCCTAGGCCACATCACCAAGGCCGGAGATAGTTACCTGCGCAGCTTGCTCGTCATGGGGGCGCGTGCTGTGCTCAACAGCATCGGGGATAAGCAGGATTACTTCAGTTGCTGGGCCCGCGAACTTGTGGCGCGCCGTGGTTACTGGCGTGCGGTGGTGGCGATTGCCGCGAAGAATGCGCGACTGAGTTGGGCAGTATTGAAATATGGTGAAGAGTTTCGCTTGAATAAAGCGGCTGTCTGAGCACGTTAAAAAGCGTCTATAGGAAAGGAACATCGAAAGGATCGAACCAGACACCGGACGGCGGTCAAAGAATCACCAGTGCACGGCACGTGTTGATGTGAAGCGGGTTGGACCCGCACCGGGAGAGCCTGATCAACTTTAGGGGAAGAGGTCATTCCCGACTAACGATGGAGGCCCCGGTGCGCGTCTTTCATTAGGGTCCGGGCGATGTGCTCAATAGTACCGTTTGTAGTTTCGCAGTCCATCTTCTTACACAACGGGGGCAGCGTGGTTTAAATCGAACAATGAGGAAGTGGCCATGAATTAAAAACCAAAACGGCGGTTGTAAATTTGGGGAAGCCCTTGTAGTAGAGGTGAGGGGCGCGCAGCTTTTTGGCGCGTCCCTCTCGAACGCCATGTTATGCAAACCAAGGCTACCACCACAACCAGAATTTCCACCACCAATTGAAATGTTTCTCGATAATTCGTTGTGTTAGCCAGTCAACAGCGTCCATTGAAGCCGTACCAGAACCAGCATTCATCAGAATGGTAAAAGCGAAATCCGATTCTGGAACGATGATGACACGACAGAAGAACGTCCCGGCAGAGCCATCAAAAGCTGAGTATTTCTGACCTCCCAAAACGTCGTTTGCGACGCCAAGAGAAAAGCCATCGTGGCTGAAATGTATGTAACGATACGATTCACTGGAAATGTAATTACTGCTCCCCGTCAGCCCTTGCAAGTGCAACTGCGTGTACTTTGCGTAATTCTTCGGTGTCATGCTCAGATCACCGGCGGGCGTAATCAAGTAGGAAAGTTTATAGTCGTGACCGGGCGGAAAGGCATCGACCTTGCCCTTGGTAATCATGTGGCCCCATGGTTGATCTGGGCTAATACTATTTGGCCAGCCGATACGAACAGATAGACCCAGATCGCCAGTTAGTGTTTTCTTGACAAGATCCTCATAGCTTTTGCCTGAAACCCGCTCAAGCATGGCAGAGGCCATCGTGTAGCTCGCATTGGAGTATAAGTGTTTAAATTTTCCACCTTTCTTTTCGGACGAAGGTTGTTGTTTGATCAGATATTTAATGAACTCCAATCTCTTGTTGATAACCGCTGGGCCATAATCCGGAAATGGTTCTGCCTCTGAGTTGGTATACGCCTTGATTCCAGCCTCAGCAAGAAATAGGTCTTCCAACGTGATATCACGATAGGCGCTGTCGGCTTCGCCCCTGAGTTCTGGGAAAACTTCGAAGAACTTTATTTGCCATGTTATCTTTTTCTGTTCTATGAGTTTTGCCGCCATCACCGCAAGCACGGATTTCGAGCAAGAACCAATGTGGAAATAGTCGTCGAGGGTGGCTTTATCCTCCCTATCAAATACTCTTACTCCCTGCACTTCTTGGAGCAAGATAGACTTTGAATTCATTACCGTTACCGCGATAGCCGGAACATTGTAGGTTTTCCGCGCCTCGCTCATGATCTTGGACAAATACTCTTGCGTTAAGCGGGTGTCTTGTGCGAGCGCCCAATTCGGGTGGCTCATCAGGAGTACTCCAGCGATCAAAAAGTTATTGAGCAAAAATTTCATACCTCTCCTTATGGCAATATCGGTGGCTTGCTCTGCATAACGTGCGAGTTCAGCGGAAGAGCGCCGCAGGCGCGAAGTCCGGTGGAACGAAAGATTAGGGGTATGTATGGTTAAAGAGTACACGGATGATGATTACACAAAGGAAGATTGGGAATTATTTTTTGTTCTTGAGAAAATCGCGGAGCGTGGCCGCGAGAAGGCGGCGCTCAGAATCAAGGGAGACGCGCCCGGTAGATTCTTCGAGAGCTTTAAGCGTGCTGAGAACGGAAACATTAGAGATTTGGTTGTTTTCCATCAGCAAGGACACGAAAGCACCGATAACTTCAGCCGTAGCTGCTCTATGAGTATTGATGACATCGGAGAAGTGATCGGATTGTTTGAGAAGTTTTTCAAACTCTGAATGTGCAGCCATATTGATACCTCTAATGTAAAGTGTCCATCCTAAAAGACGAGATATAATGCGTCAATGTTGACGTATAAAACTGTTTGCATAACATGAAACCCTTCAAAATCAAATGCTGGTACATTTTTATCCGTCCTAAAGGAAATGGAAATGCATCAACTTCCCCCTCCCCAGAAACCGTGCCTGAAGCACCACACTTGCTCGTTTGAATTCGGGACAAAATTCGACTTAAGCACTATAGCATTCGCACCGAGCGGGTGTATCCCAAATGGGTTCTGAGATTTATTTTGTTCCACGAAAACCGCCATCCGGCGGATGTTGGGTGCGCCTGAGGTCGAGAAGTTTCTTATTGATCCGGCCACTTTTATTCGTGAATCAGGCCGCATACTTTACGCGATTCATAGTGTTTGTTAGCCCTAAAAGCAAATCGTTAGACAATGCAAACTCAATTCGGCCATTACTTTATTTCGACTCTGACCCTGTACCGTGAGCCGCACGGTTATCGCATTAAGCCATCGACGAGCTTTAAGACACGCTGCGTTTTGCTTGCGAGGTTAGCATCGTGCGTAACGATAACGAAGCTCGTGCCGAGCGTATGGTTGAGCTCCAACATCAAATCGAATACACCTTCCGCTGTGTGCCGGTCTAGGTTGCCGGTCGGTTCATCGGCCAACACGCAGGCCGGACGCGTCACTAAGGCGCGCGCCACGGCGGCGCGTTGACGCTCGCCACCGGATAATTCACCCGGTTTATGCGTTAAACGATGGCCGAGCCCTACTTGTTTTAACATGTCGCGCGCGCGCTCATAGGCTTCTTCATCAGCAATACGGCGGATCAATAGTGGCATGGCGACATTTTCCAGCGCGCTAAACTCGGCCAGCAAATGATGAAATTGATAAATAAAGCCGAGTGATCGATTGCGTAATTGGCCTCGCGCATCTTCCGATAGATGCTGAATATCTTGGCCCAATATCTGCACCGCACCTTCTGTCGCGGCATCGAGTCCTCCCAGCAAATGCAGCAGAGTGCTTTTGCCGGAACCGGAAACACCCACGATAGCGATCCGCTCACCCTGCATTACTTCTAAATCGATACCGAGCAATACCGGTACTGCGAGTTGACCTTGGTTGAAGATTTTTTTCAGGCCTTGGCAGGCAATGACGGGGCCGTTACCCGACACCGGATCGTTACTCATAGCGCAGTGCCTCCGCCGGATTGGTTTTCGAGGCGCGCCACGAGGGGTAGATGGTCGCCACCAAAGACAGCAAGAACGATACCCCACCGATCGCGACGACATCGATTGTTTGCACATCGGAGGGTAATTCGCTGATGTAATACACGTCTTTCGATAAAAAATGCAGTCCGAACAATCGCTCGATAAACGGCACGACGACATCGATATTCAACGCTAAGAGCAAGCCGCCGCCGACTCCAATGAGCGTGCCAAAAATGCCGATTACAGTACCCTGCACAATAAATATTTTCATAATACTGCCGGGCGATGCGCCTAAGGTGCGCAGGATGGCAATATCCGCCTGCTTATCGGTCACCACCATCACCAAGGTGGAAACGATATTAAACGCTGCCACGGCCACGATAAAAAACATGATGACGAACATCACAGTTTTTTCCATTTTCACGGCGCGGAAAAAATTAGCATTCTGCGTCGTCCAGTCGCGCACGTAGTAGTCGCCGGGCAAGGTGCCGGTTAATTCGCGCGCCACTTGCGGTGCTAAGTAGGTATCTTTGAGTTTCAAGCGCACGCCGGAAACTTTATCGGCCATGCGGTACAACTTAGCGGCATCTTCAATATCGATGAGCGCTAAGCCGCCGTCGTAGACGCTCATGCCCGCCTCGAAAACACCCACCACGGTAAATTGCTTAAGACGCGGCAATATACCGGCGGGGGTCACTTGACCTTGCGGCGCGATCACCGTTATTTTGCTGCCGATCTTGGCACCCAGCGAGCGCGCTAAGTCGATCCCCAAGATGATGCCGAATCCGCCCGGATGTAAATCGGACAAGTGCCCGGCTTTCATTTTTTTATCCAGGTCCACGACCCCGGTTTCTTGCGCGGGTAAAATACCGCGGATCAGCGCGCCCTGCACACCTTGATCGTAAGACAGTAAACCCTGCGCGTTGATATAGGGCGCGCTTGCTTCCACCTGCGGATTGGTTCGGGCGCTGTCCGCCACTTTTTTCCAATCCGTGAGCGTACCGTCAAACTGGCTGATCTCCACGTGCGAAGCCACACCCAGAATATGTTCGCGGATTTCTTTTTGAAAACCGTTCATCACCGACAACACCACGATCAACACCACGATACCGAGTGCGATACCGATCATTGAGATCAATGAAATAAAGGAGATAAAATGATTGCGACGTTTGGCGCGCGTATAGCGCAGACCGATCAGAAGTTCGTAAGGGCGCACGGAGAAACTCAGTAGCAAGAAGTCCTACAGTGTGCCATAAATCACTGGGATATCACCATCGGCTTGTTAACGAGTGCTCGTTAAGTTCTATTAAAACGGCCTTGCCGGTATCCGCTGCTGATCCACCGCCGCATTAATGCCGATTGCATTTATCCGGGGATAACGGGATAGCGCTAAAGAAAATCGTGCGTATGCCGTAGAAAGGAGGCATTTTCCGTAAAATACGGCGCATCGACAGCACGGATTTTTTAGCCCTAAAAAATATCTAGGAGGCCTTTTGTTACAGCGTTTGAATACCCATACGAGAGATTCTCCCGATCTGCCGCCTAGCACTGGAACGCCTTTCGCCCAATTACTACGAATGTTGTTGGGTGGGTTCATCGCTATTGGGTTGGCTATGCTGCTGACTTTCGGCTACACCAGTTGGAATCAGGAAAATCAAGATTTACTGGAAAATCTAAGCATACAAAGCGGTTTTGCCGCCAAAAGTAGTCAAGCCGTATTCGACAATATCGGTACCAGCATGGAACTGCTCGGTTTGATGTTGGAGAAAAAAGGAGTGCTGCGCAATCCAGAAATTGCGCGTCCCGCCCTGCTCCAGTTTCAATCGGCCCATCCGGAAATCGCCAGCATGACCCTAATCGACCCAAAGGGTGTCATGCTCATCAACACTATGGAAGCACCCGGTGCGCCGTTAACGGAATTGCAGCAGTATCCGGATTATTTCCGGGATTTTAAATTCGACATGAACACAACTTATTCCTACAACATCGGGCCCAATCAATACGGCATGGGGCTGGCGCGTTGGCATTTCCCTTTTCGTCACGTCGTCCGTGATCGGCTCGATAATCCCTTATTCGTTATTCAGGGCAATATTTTCATTGAAAGCGCCGCATTGCTTTGGTCGAACCTACCCCTTTTACCCGGTAGCCGGGTCGGTTTGATGCGCGACGACGGACGGATTCAATTAGTCTGGCCCATAACCGATCCTGCCGCCCTCTTTCGCAACCCGCACAAGGGTGTCATCGCGCAGGCTATCCGCGCCGACGTAGCCAAAGTGGTGGGTAACTTTGAAGGTAAATCCGATATCCCTGCGGGTGTTTGGGTGGGTACCTATACACGCCTCCCCAATGCCAATATGGCGGCTTATGTCGCCGTGCCCAAGTATCTAATCTTATCCCGTTGGTGGGCGCATAACTATCCGGTGTTGCTAAGTTTTTTCGGCTATTTAGCGATGATTTTTATCATCGCTTATCGATTGAGCGCTCGAGAACGACAACATACCCGCGAATTGTTGGCCGAATCGCGCAAAGACCCGCTCACCGGGCTGCCCAATCGTATCGCGGCAGATGAATTGATCGCGATAGAAGTGGTACAACTACACCGAAGCGAAAAACAACTCGCTTTGTTTTACCTCGGCCTGGATAAATTTAAAGATGTTAACGACAGTTTGGGGCATACCAACGGCGATGGGCTGCTGCAACAAGTATCCCAACGCGTGAAACCAATACTGCGCGACGGCGATATTCTAGCGCGCCTGAGCGGCGATGAATTTCTCGTATTAATTCCGGATTGCAGTACGGAAGTGAGCAAAATCGTTGCGCAGCGGTTACTAAATGTATTTCACGAACCCTATCTTCTGGAAACACGAAGCGTCAAAGTAACGGCCAGCATCGGTATCTATTTATCCTGCGATCACACGCTAGACAGCAACGCATTGCTGCGCAACACAAGCACCGCCATGCATCACGCCAAACATCAAGGCGGCAACTGTTACAGTTTTTATTCCACAGACATGGGAGAGAAAATCCACCAGCGCCTGCAATTACAACGCGACTTACAGCGCGCGTTGGAAGACCAGGAATTTATCTTGCACTACCAGCCCTTGGTTGACTTGTCGACCGGACGCATCATCGGCGCAGAGGCACTGGTGCGCTGGATGGATCCGATACGCGGCCTGCGCAGCCCCGCAGAATTTATCCCTTTCGCCGAAGAGTCCGGGTTAATCATTCCGCTCGGCGAATGGGTGATTAAAACAAGCTGCCTGCAGGCGAAAGCATGGATGGCACAGGGATTCGATATTCGTATCGCCATCAACCTATCTACCCGACAATTTCAAGATCCAGCGCTTCTGCCCAAGATCGAACGCATCTTGGCCGAAACCGAATTAGCCGCAACCCGGATCGAATTAGAAGTCACGGAAAGCGCCGCGATGTTAAATCCGGAAGCCAGTATTCTCATCTTAGGTAAAATAAAATCTCTCGGCATCCACATTGCCATTGACGACTTCGGCACGGGTTACTCCTCACTCAGTTATTTGAAACGCATCCCCGCCGACACCATTAAAATCGACCGTTCATTTGTGCAGGGTATTACGCACAATGCGGACGACTTAGCTATTGTTCACACTATCCTGGCCTTGGCAGAAGCTCTCGAAAAACATTGCGTCGCCGAAGGTATCGAAACGAACCAGCAGTTTGAAATCCTGCGCAATTTGGAATGCCGCTATGGTCAAGGATATTGGATGAGTAAACCATTAGCACCCGACGCATTCGAACAATTATTACAAGAAAATCCTTGCTATGCGGTGCAGGCGGCTCAAGCATTATCGGCCTGAGCCATCGACCTGGAAACGACGGCTGGTCCACGAAAGACACGAAAGACACGAAATAAATCATTATTTTGAATAGTTCAAATGACGCACCCTTTGGGTAATCATTTGCAAGGTATTATCGCGTTGAATTTTTCGTGCTTTTCGTGCTTTTCGTGCTTTTCGTGCTTTTCGTGCTTTTCGTGCTTTTCGTGCTTTTCGTGCTTTTCGTGCTTTTCGTGTCTTTCGTGGACAATCGATTTTTCTAAAATCACCGCCTCTCACACCACCCGCAAGCCAGGCATCCTCGATAATTTCTGTCGC
>JAYVZN010000034.1:0-14051 GCA_043783305.1 Betaproteobacteria bacterium | reverse complement strand
CAGGGCTTTAACGAACTGTTGTTCGACGACACGCCCCATGAACTACGCACCAAGCTCAGCACCGAACACGCCAAGAGCCAGATCAATATGGGCTACCTCAACCATCCCAGAACCGACGGCAAAGCTGAGCCGCGCGGCGAGGGTATTGAAGTCAGAACCGATGCCAGCCTAGCGCTCAGAGGCGCACAAGGGCTCTTAATCACTACCGAAGTCAGATACAAAGCCAGCGGCAAGCAACTGAATCGGCAAGCCCTCAATGCAGCGATGAATGCAGCCAAAGAACTGGTCAAGATATACGGTGATCTATCCACCACCCACCACGCCGACACCACCGACCTGGACGAACTCAAGAAACTCATCGACAAAATCGAGACATGGGAAAAAGGCAGCAACACCGACAAGAACGGCACCGGCGGCGGTCAGCCGATTATTGCTGTGAGCGCTCCCGGCGGTATGGCCATGAGCAGCGGCGAAGAAATGGCGCTGACCAGCGGCACAAATCTCGACATCGTGAGCCAGCAATCGACGCAGATCACCTCCGGAAAGAACCTGGTTGCACGGGTCAAGGATCGGATCAGTCTGTTTGCGCACAAGATGGGCATCAAGATCATAGCGGCAAGCGGCAAGGTCGACATCCAGGCGCACAGCGACAATATCGAGATGACCGCTGCCAAGAACTTCTACGGCACCGCCTTGGAAGAAGTGATCTGGAAGTGCAAGAAATTCACCATCATTACCGATGGCGCGTCGTATGAGATTGGCAACGGGCAGATTACCTCCAAGACCAGTGGGGCGCATGTGCGGCATGCGGGGGTGCATACGATGATAGGGCCGGCGTCGGTGGGCTTGGTGTTGCCACATCTACCGACAAGCACTCTTGTCGAGCAAGACAAATTTAGCGTTCGCACAGATGCTGTCGAGTTATTTGACAACATGAATGACGCGCAAGGCGTGCCCTATGTGCTTAAGCGTGCAGATGGAACAGTACTCGAAGGCGTGTTAGATGCCTATGGGCGGACGGAGCGCCTATATACAGATAAACCGGAAGAAATAACCCTCCTGGTGGGTGATGGTGATTGGGAAATATTGGAAGGGGTTGAGTATGACTAGGAATTTTAAGATCAAAAAAATTGCAATTTCTGGATGGTGCTTATGGGTGCTTGTTTTATCCTTTCACGCGTTTGCAGACAATAATGCGTTACAAGGATTTACAGAAAAGAAAATTGCCGCAGATGTAGCCGTCTATGATACGGAGCTTTTTAATTTGCTCAGCAATGAAAAAAATATCATTGATAACAAAAACTATTACCTCAAGGATTTCGCAATACTGTTTGACACATTATTGCGCCAATCGCAGGCCGCACAAACACAAAAAGATGCTATTTTTTTGAAAAAACGTTTGCTAAGCGGCCCTGCTTCAAAGCCGCGCACGATTAAGGATGGCACCATTAACAAAATGTATATCTATTACGATGCTTGCCAAGCACATGCTTGCGATACGACAAAATTAGGTCTGTTATACGAAGTTGGTGTCAGGCAAATGATGGCCAAGCTTACCGTTCAAGGTAAGGCGGAATTTCTCGGCAAGGTAACGCCCGCCGAGAAGGAACTATTGAACTATTTGCAATCCGAAAATGCAAGGCGGTTACCAAATGAAAAGTAAAGGCGATATTGACGCATTTCTTGGTGCGCTATTTAAGCGCGAAGCAGGCGGTGTCGATCATACCAAGGTCAATAAGGCGGGATACATTGGGAAATACCAATTTGGCGAACCTGCACTGATTGATCTTGGTTATTACACCGCCGATGGCACGAACAAAAATGACTGGTCTGGAAAATGGAAGGGTAAAAACGGAATCAATAGCAGGGATGACTTTCTAAACGACGCGGCGGCGCAGGACACGGCTGCGAAGGAATGGATCGCGCTGCTATGCAAGCGCATGCGAATATATAAGCTCGATGCCTATATCGGCAAGACAATAAATGGGATTGAAATCACCGACTCTGGAATAATAGCTGGCGCACACCTAAAAGGGTTTGGCTCTGAGAAACACCCTGGCCTTCGGCAATTTCTCAAATCGAATGGGGATAATGATCCAAAAGACGGCCTTGGTACCTCTGTCTCGCACTATGTTGAGCTATTCGCCGGATACGATGTTGGCTGCTGCAAGCAAGCCTGCTTAGCGTTTGCCGAGAAAAAAACGGGGGCGCCAATTGCTGGCATGAAGGTTCAGATTAAGAAAAATGGCAAGGTTCACAAAACAGTGCGCACCGACAAAAATGGCCTGATAAATACGCCATTTGCCTTTAGTCCTGGCGATGCAATTGAGGTGCTGGTTGAAAGAATTGCGGGCGGTTACAAGTCGCTCAAGACCGCCATCATGGATGATGCGAACCTTATATTGGCATTCGTGAGTCCCAAAGCTAAAGCTGTTGTTACGACTGAAGCGCATAAAGGAGCCCCGCAGCCTCGGGCAGCCACCACAAAATCACCAGCACCAGCTCCTAAAGCCACGGCCGGTGCTAGTACAAACTCGACAATGACCGCAACCACAGTACCGACACCAAGTACCAGTACGGACAAAAATGCTACTACTGCCGTTGAGGGAAAACCAGCAGACAACACTACGACAATCGGCACTAGCGAGCAGGTTGCAGCAGATACAACATCGTCCGAAAATGCAACGTTCGATCAATTGGATGCCTTGGAGCAAGTTTGGCAGCGTATGTGTTCATACCAAGCTCAGGATGTCCTGACTGGAGACAAGTCTACGGAAGGTCAACCAGCAGGAAACGAGGTGACTAAAGTTGCCGAAGCCGGGGATGGAAAATCCACGGAAAGCGCTGCGGAACAGAAAACTGACAAGACCCAAAAGAGCAATGTTGCGCCTAGCCCAGTCGAAAAAGCCAGAAATACGAAGGGGCATCCTGTAGCGGCAGTAAAGAAAAAAGAACAACAGCCCGCTCCAAAAATTGTGGCGCCAATGCAAAAAGTTATTACGGGACTTTTATTTCCTTTAGAAAAAAAGCCTGAAAAATCCTATAAAACAAATGCGCGCCGATTTGGCTCAAACCGAAGCAACGGCAAGCGTAGGCATGCGGGGATTGACTTATATGCGCCCGTTGGAACGCCAGTACGTGCAATGGCGGACGGTGTAGTGATTCAGACTTATCTATTCTATGGTGGCACCCATGTTATCGAGGTTGATCATGCAACTTTTATTGCAAGGTATGGCGAGGTAGCCAAAGAAAGTATATCTGTGAAAGAAAAGGAGAAAATTAAACGAGGCCAAATAATTGGAAAGGTTGGTCAATTAAAAGGACTCAATATGTCTATGTTACATCTTGAGATGTATGGAACCACGGAAAATCCAATTATATCTGGGAAGGGTTTAACACAGAAAGGCAAGGCTCCATTTGAACGGCGCTCTGACTTAATTGATCCAACTGACAGCATAGATAAAGCCGTACTGCAATGACACATAAAGCCTTGTAATTCATAAAGTGTAAATGGAGAGAAAATGAAAGATTGTTCCTTTATCATGAAATTTGCAGTGTTCTTGTCGTTGGTCTGGCTTGTTACACCGGGGTTTATGTGTAGCACTACTTTTGCTGCTGATGAGTTCGCTCTGCTTAGCGAGGAACGAATCGGTGATCTGCGTATTGGTCTCACTGAAAAAGATGTCCAGAAAGCAATTCACTGTTCTCTGAAACGTGGGCCAGACGAGTTGTGGGGCTCTGATGGCGGTTATCACCAAAAGTGGGAGTATGCCGGTTGCGGCGTTACTGTCAGCATGGTTTCTGAAAAAAAAGGGGCTGCCAAATCAATAGAATCTATTACATTAGTCAGCCCAAGCACCCTAAGCACCAAAAAAAATATTCGAATCGGAAGCGCTAAACAAGAAGTAATAAAAGCTTACAAGTCCCACTGGAATAAAGAGGACAGCAAACTGTCCGGGGGATTTGTGGCTGGTTCTATCTATGGTGGACTCATGTTCACTTTTGAGAACAACAAGGTAACCAGTATTTTTCTTGGTGCTGCCGCTGAATGAGCGATTAATCCGTTCAGGTGCAACGGGGGAATGTTAAAGAAGCCATTTTTGACTCTTGCAATAGCTCTATTTTGCATGTCGCCGGGAACATGAGGGTCAGAGTCGAATTAATTTCCGAGATGAATGCTTTGAACTCAACACCGATGCACGTAGAAGTGCCACCGGCGAAGATGTGATCTGGGGCTTCGATCCGGATGAACCGAAAGAACCACCGAGAAAATAAGGCCGGAGCAAACAAGATGAAAGCCTATCACCAAGACACACTGCAACGACTATCGTGCTACGACCCCACCCCGGAGTGTCCGTACCCGCAAATATTGCTGGAGCGCGACACGCCTATGAATCTGCGTGGAATATTTTTCCTGATGACGGCGATTTCGGGACATTACGCCGGTCGTCCCGTGTTGTGTTGGGATTTCCTGCCGCAGCTACACTTGTATGTATGCTCGCGCTGGCGTGAGAGCGATGGCCTTGATTACCTAGAGTACGACTGGCTGGGCGCGAAAGATTGCCTGGATTTTTGGCTTGAGCACCTGGGGCCGCAAGGTAGCAGCACCGGCTGCAGCACCAACTTAAGTCACGGCCATGTTTCAGTCACGACCCAACCCGTGGCCCAATACCAGTCCGATTTAGCAATGGAGATTGTGCGCAAATAAGCTGAGTCGGTCAACGAAGTCAGAGACAGATTATATTCCCCGTCTAGTCCACATCATGTGCAGAAAACCCAACCCCATGCCAAACCTTAAAAAAACCTACCGAGCCTATAACAGCCTGGGGCAATTGATCGAACTGAGATCGCGGGGCTTGAGCGCAAACATTGCATCGGGCAACGTGGTGACCTATGCAATACCCGATGAACCAGCGCAAAACGAGGTCACTTCATAATGGCGGCTCGACGTAAAAAAATGAATGCCGCTGCTCTCAAGTCCCTGCGGCAAGATTGCAGGATGAGTCAGGACGCGTTTTGGGGCAAGGTAGGCGTGACGCAAAGCGGCGGCTCGCGCTATGAGAGTGGCCGGCGTATGCCCGTGCCGGTCGCACTGTTGGTGGATTTAGTGCATGTGCGCGGCATCGATGCTGCGAAGCTCAAGCGCGAGGATATGGACGTTTTGAGATTCACGGAGCAAAGCCATCCCGATCTGTATGCGTCCCTACTGAAAGGTGTGCGCGATACGCCGCGCAAAACAAGACATGCCTAACAAAAAATTTAACCCCATTGGGCATCGCCCCCTATTCAGGCCGCGCGCAGTGTCAAACGACCCGCGTGACGCTGCGCTTCCAACCGCGGCATCCTTCTACTATGGCGCCGTTCACTGGAACACGCTCCATGGCGACTTGCCGCACCCGATTCGCGCCCGCAACCTGGGCCTGCTCACGGCTTGGCGCAATTGGCTGGTTGGGCAGGATTACGATACGGCGTTACTGCCGCAAGTGTTTTGCGATGAAGGCATGCCGCTACGGGCGTGCTCCGAAGTTCAAAACAGAACGGTTGATGCCGACCCGGCAAGGAAGCAGGGCCAGATGCAAAGGGTGACCCACATATTGGATGTAACCTACTCGATGCTGACCGTTCTCCCTCTACTGTTCTGGAGCCGCTCCCATACCCTAGTAGAACTCACAAGAGAGCTTCAACGTGTATTGATGCAATCCGATCTGGGCGAGGACATTCCGGCAAGCTTGCTGCGACTACCTGCGCCTGTCTGCTACATCAGTTTCGGCCCGACAGTGCAGCAGGGCTTAACGCGTGCCGCCGAGGGATACCCCTATGACCATGTAGAAGGCACTTATGTGATGGAGACTGCTTACAACGGGCAGCGCACCATCTCGCTAGTGCCGGTTTACGTGACGGCCAGGACGAGCGAGAGCGGGCCACAGAAACTCGCGGTCAGCCTGCTCGAATTGAATGTCCTTGATGATCGGCAAACGTTGATGGATGCAATCCTCGATGCTTGCGCCGATGGCAATCACCTTAGCCAAGCGCCGCATTACCTGTCCATCATTCAATTCTGCGCCAAGATATTTTTATACCTAGCCCTGCCCCAGGCCCAGCGCATCGAAGAAACACACCATACCGCCGCCCTGGCGCAACTCGAACGCGTCGGCCCCAAAAAAGCCGCCAAGCTGCGCCGCCAAGTGGACAAACTCTACGACCGCATCCTGCTCGGCCCAAGCAAGGCGCTGTCTCAAGATCGCGGTAAGACTGCCCCGCACTGGCGGCGCGGTCACTTTCGCCTACAGCCGCACGGCCCGAAGAATTCTTTGCGTAAAGTAATGTTCATCGCGCCGGTCTTAGTGCGGGCAGATCGCCTAGCCACAGGCGCGGGCAGTATGGCAACCCAGCCGAATCGTCCAAGCCACTAAACACAAAACCATGTACAACCGCCCCGCCTCCTTCCGCGCCTCCATTCTCGACCGTCTCATGGACGATACGCCGCTGGTCACCACGGAATCCATATCTGAAATGCATCTCGACATGTCGCGCTATAAGCAGGCAGTAGCGCGAGATTTGGAGTCGCTCTTGAATTCGCGGCGCGTGGATTTTGATGAGCGCATTGAATCATTGCCGCAAGCACGGCACTCAATTTTAACCTATGGTATTACCGATTTGAGCAGCTTGAGCCTGCTCGATCCGGGTGCGCAGTCGCATTTACGCAACCAGATTAAAACCGCTATTGAACGACATGAGCCGCGCCTGTCACGCGTACGAGTGAGCTTGGATGTACCAAAGGGGCGCGAACGGCAGTTACGTTTTCGCGTGGATGCAGTGCTGACAGTACATCCACAAAAACCACCGGTGGTGTTCGACGCGATGCTGCAACTCAACACCAACACTTATCGAATTTCCGAAATGGGCTAAATATGCTGGAAGAACTTCTCCCCTACTACGAACGTGAATTGTCCTATCTGCGCCAGCTCTCCGGCGAATTTGCACAACGCTATCCAAAAATCGCACAGCGCTTGTCGATTGAAACCGACCAGTGCGAAGACCCACACGTCGAGCGCATGATTGAGGGTTTTGCTTTTCTCGCAGCGCGCATTCATCGCAAGTTGGACGACGAGTATCCGGAGATTTCCGAAGCCATGTTGCAGGTGTTGTATCCGCATTACACCCAGCCCTTGCCCTCCGCCACCATCGTGCAGATGGAAACCGATCACAGCAAGTCCGACCTCACCGGACGCTGCTTGATCCCACGCCATCATCCGGTTATTTCACCCGCGGTGCAGGGTGTGCCTTGCCGTTTTCGCACTTGTTACGAGGTGGAACTCTGGCCGCTGCGTATTCAGCAAGCCAAACTGGAGCTGACGCAAGCCTCCGAATACCTGCGCAGGCTGGGTACGGGTGCGGCAGTCATTACGCTGGAGCTTGAAACCTTGGGCGGTCTAAGTTTAGAGTCAATTCAACTCGACAAGCTACGCTTCTTTTTGGACGGCGAAGCACCGTTAATGCATTTACTCTATGAGCTTTTACAATCGCGCCTGTTGTCGGTGCGCGTATCGGATGGCAGCGACAATCCGTTGCGCGTCGTAAAGCTGCCTAAAACAGCCGTGCAGCCGGTCGGCTTCGATGCGGCGGATGGTTTACTTGCACAAGATCAACGCTCCTTTCCCGGTTACCGTTTGCTCTCCGAATACTTTGCGTTTCCCGATAAATTTTTGTTTATCGACGTGCTGGGTTTGGACGCAACCGCATTGCGCCATAGCGGTTCCAAGCTAGTGATTCAATTTTTCTTGGAGCGTTATTCGGATAGTGAACGCTATGCGCGTTTACAGCAAACGCTGAACCCCGCCAACTTTAAGTTGGGCTGCACGCCGGTAATTAATTTATTCCAGCAAGCTGCCGAACCCATCCGTATTTCGCATGAGCAATCCACTTACCCTGTCTTGCCGGATAATCGGCAACCGCTCACCGCAGAAGTGATCGCCATTGAATCGGTTACGCGTGCCGAAAAAACCGGGCGCCATGAGACGAGTGAAGAAGTGCCGCCGTTTTACTCCATCCAGCACGCGGGAGCACAGCAATCACATAAATATTTTTGGTATGCCACACGCGAACGTTCAACCCGAGACGGCGATAAAGGCACGGAAGTAGAGCTGGCCCTGGCCGATCTCGATTTCACACCGGCCCGCCCGGATGCCGAAGTATTGAGTCTAAATCTGCTCTGCAGCAACCGCGATCTGCCGGAGCAAATTCCCTTCGGTGGCGGTAGCAGCGATTTCAGTTTACCCAATCACTCCATCGTGAAACGCGTAAAGCTATTGCGCAAACCCACACCCAGCCTGCGCGCACCGGCCAAGCGCGGCTTGCAGTGGCGCTTGATTTCACACCTCACCTTAAACCATCTGTCGCTCACGGCCAACGGCGAGAACGCCTTAAAAGAAATGCTCACACTGTATAACTACACCGACTTAGCGGCGGTCAGTCGCCAAATTCAAGGCATCACCGGCATCGATAGCCGCGCCGCCACGACCCGTGTCAGCAGTCGCAGTTATTCCGGATTTGTACGCGGCACAGAAATCGATCTCACCTTAGACGAAACTTATTTTGTCGGCAGCGGCTTGTACTTATTCGCCAGCGTGTTGGAACGTTTTTTTGCGATGTATTGCAGCCCGAATCATTTCAGCCGCCTGCGGCTCCTCACCCAACAACAGGAAGATGTGGTCTTCACATGGACAGCCCGAGCCGGTACGGCACTCGTCATTTAAACGACACACTCAAAGCGCAAACACCGCGTTACCGCTTTTTTCAAGCGGTGCGCCTGCTCGCCTTGAATCAGCGCACGCAGGATAAAAAACACGGTCATGGCGGTCTGCCGCCTAACCTGCGTTTCCGCACCCCCGCGACCTTATCTTTTCCGGCGAGCGAAATCGACCAACTGCTCGTACGCGAAAACACGACCGCCGACGGCGATGCCTTGGAAATGCGCGTGAACTTCATGGGACTTACCGGCCCATCCGGCGCATTGCCCACGCACTACACTGAGCTCTTAATCGAACGCCGCCAGTTTCACCGCGATGGCACAGCGCACGCTTTTTTCGATCTTTTCAGCCATCGCACGATCAGCTTATTTTACAGCGCATGGCGCAAATACCAGTTTTATGTCCCGTTCGAACAGGGCGAACGCGGCGGCTTTACCCGCAACTTGCTCGACCTCGGCGGCTTTGGTTTAGAGCGCATGCAAGAGCGTTTAAAAGCCGAGGCGCCGGGTGTGAACTCCTTATTTTTTGCTTTCTTTGCTGGCCTGATGGCGCAAAAACCACTCTCCGCGGCTGCGCTAAGTGCCTTTGTCAGTAGTTATTTTAATGTACCGGTGCAGCTTGAGCAGTTCGTTGGTCAATGGATTGCGGTACCGGAAAAAGAGCAGACACGTTTAACGCTACAAGCCAATCAACTGGGTTTAAGTGCCTTTGCCGGCCAACGCTCCTGGGATCAGCAAACCAAAATCCGCTTGCGCATCGGGCCGCTGGATCATGCACGCTTCTCCGAATTACTGCCGGGTGAAAACGCCGCCGAAGCACTCAAGCAGATGGTGAAACTTTGCGTCGGCAACGACCTAGCTTGCGAAACCCAATTAGTCTTGCGCAAAGAAGAAATTCCTCCGCCGATCGTTAAGCACGACAAAACCGGCCTGCGCTTAGGGCACAACATTTGGCTCGCCACGCATCCGGTGCAACAAGATGCCGATCAAATGGCGTACATGTTGCTGCATTAATTTTCTATTCTATTTAGGCTTACTCACATGCAAACCAATCTTAAATCCCTCATCGGCAAGCTCAATCCGCCAACGCGGCGCGCGCTGGAATCCGCTGCCAATCAAGCACTCTCACGCACCCATCACGAAGTGGATATTGAGCACGTGCTGTTGGCCCTGCTCGATAGCGCAGACTCGGATTTTTTAGCCATTGCCAAGGCCTACGGCATCGACCCTACGGATTTAGAGCAGGAATTACAATCCAGCCTAGCGCAATTTAAGACCGGCAACACACGCAACCCCGCGCTCTCGCAAAATATCCCGCGCTGGCTTGAAGCTGCTTGGATGATGGCCAGCGTGGACTACGGCGCGGAAACTGTGCGCAGCGGATTTTTATTATTGGCGTTATTGGCAGACACCGGACTAGCCCGCGTATTTAATGGTTCCTCGGATAGCCTACGCAAACTGCCCTTGGAAGATTTACGCGCCCAACTACCGGATATCTTGCGCTTATCACGCGAGTGTGACGATGCGCCGATTAGCGCAGCGGGGAGCGCTCCCACGCGTAGCACAGATAACACAACAGCCAAGCCCACCAAGCAACCTGCTTTAGATAAATACACCGTTGACCTAACGCGCGAAGCGCGCAATGGCACGATCGACCCCGTGTTGGGACGCGATACCGAAATCCGCCAGATGATCGACATCTTGCTGCGGCGGCGGCAGAACAACCCGATTTTGACCGGCGAACCCGGCGTGGGCAAAACCGCGGTGGTCGAGGGCCTAGCGCTGCGCATTGCGCAAGGCGATGTGCCGGAAGTATTGCAGCGCGCCATATTGCGTACTTTGGATTTAGGTTTGCTGCAAGCCGGTGCCAGTGTTAAAGGTGAATTCGAGAATCGTTTGCGCGGTGTGATCGACGAAGTCAAAGCCAGCCTAGCGCCGATTATTTTATTTATCGACGAAGCACACACCATGATCGGTGCCGGCGGCCAAGCTGGGCAAAGCGATGCGGCCAACCTGCTGAAACCGGCTTTAGCGCGTGGCGAGTTACGCACCATCGCCGCCACTACTTGGTCTGAGTATAAAAAATATTTCGAAAAAGATGCTGCCCTAGCACGCCGCTTTCAAGTCGTGAAAGTGGAAGAGCCTTCGGAAGAAGGTGCAACGCAAATGCTGCGTGGTATTGCCCGCACCATGGAAACACACCACGGCGTAGTGATTTTAGAGGAAGCGATTACCGAAGCGGTAAAGCTTTCCAGCCGCTACATCACGGGGCGGCAGTTACCGGATAAGGGCGTGAGCGTGCTTGATACGGCTTGCGCGCGCGTCGCACTGTCGCAAGCCAGCCGCCCCGCCGCCATCGAAGACTTAACGCGCCTCATCGAAAATATCGACCGCGAAGCCGCCGCCTTAGCGCGCGAGCGCGACGATGCACGGCACGAAAATCGTATGGAACAGTTGGTCAATAAGCGCGTCGATCTCACGCAAATGTTGGAGGTGCAGCAGATCGATTATGCCAAGCAACGCAAACTGGTGGAAGAAATACACGCCCTACGTCAAGAGCTGCATGAACAAGACCACGCGAAATCCGGCTCGAAAAAAACGCGCAGCAACGACGCACTAGCGCGCCTGAGAAGTGCGCTCGGCGAGCTATCCGTAGCGCATACCACCAATCCCTTAGTGTACGAATGCGTCGACGGCGCTGCAGTGGCCGACATTATCTCAAGTTGGACCGGAATTCCACTGGGCCGCATGCTGGCGGATGAACTCGACGCAGTACGTAACTTGAAACACTTGCTGGAGCAACGCGTCATCGGCCAAACGCATGCGCTGGAACTAATCGCGCGCCGCATTCAAATCGCACGCGCCAATCTGGAAGACCCAAGCAAACCCAAGGGCGTGTTTATGTTGGTCGGCCCCTCCGGTGTGGGCAAAACCGAAACTGCCTTGGCCTTAGGCGAAGCGCTGTATGGCGGTGAGAAAAGCCTGATTACCATCAATATGTCGGAATACCAGGAAGCGCATAGCGTTTCCGGCCTAAAAGGCTCGCCTCCCGGTTACGTCGGCTATGGCGAAGGCGGCGTATTAACCGAAGCGGTGCGACGCAAACCGTATAGCGTGGTGTTGCTGGACGAAGTAGAAAAAGCGCATCCGGATGTACTGGAGTTATTTTTTCAGGTATTCGACAAGGGCCAATTGGAAGATGCCGAAGGCCGGATGGTGGATTTTAAAAATACCGTGATTCTACTGACTTCAAATGTCGGTACCGATTTAATTATGCGCGCTGTAGAACACGGCGTAACAGTTGACGGCAAAGCGCGTGCGCCGACACCCGAGGATTTAATCGAACTGCTACGCACGAGCCTACAAAAATCCTTTAAACCGGCCTTCCTCGGGCGCTTGAACGTGATTCCGTATTACCCGGTGCAAGACGATGTATTAAAGCGCATCGTCCGCTTAAAGTTGACGCGTATTCGTGATCGCGTACTCAATAATCATGCCGCTGAATTACTCTTCGACGATGCCTTAGTCGAACTAATCGTCAGCCGTTGCACCGAAGTAGATAGCGGTGCGCGCAATGCCGATGCAATTATATCCAACACTGTATTAGCCGCCCTCTCCGATGCCTTTCTGGCTCGTATGGCAGAGAGCAAAGCCATTAAACGCGTCACCCTGCGCGTGAAGCACGGCAAACTCAATGTGGAAATTGAGAATGAAAAGCCCGCATCTCCCAAACGAAAATCGAGCATGCCGAAGAAAAAATAACACCCACTATAGTCGCAGACAGTTAAAACTTAAAGTAATGCTCTCTTTGACCTAATGCGGCCAATCCCCTTATTCCACCAAGCTTACTTGACATACCCTTTACTTGACATATACTTACGGAACCGGATACGGAAACGGAGATTAAAAGCATGAAAACAGAGCGCATTGAATTCGTAGCCCCTACGGGCCTTAAGGTAAAGCTGCAAAAAGAAGCCGCGCACGCAAACATCAGCGTAGGCGAATTAATACGCCAGCGCTTTGAGCCCAGCGACGAAGAGCGGGAACTGAAAAAATTAACCGCCGAACTAAAAAAAGCCACCGCCGAAGCAAGCAGCGAATTGAAAAAAGCGGCCAAGAATGTGGATGCACTGATTAACGATTTGCAGTCGCGCCGTAAAAAATCTGAACGTGAAGCCGCATGAGCGCAATCAAGGATGCCATTGATGCGATCAGAGAAGCGGTCAAGCTGGTTGACGAAGTAAAACGTACCACAAGCCGAATAGCGGATCTTGCAACCGAAGTCCGCGATATTGATCGACGCGTTGCACGGTTAGAAGGTAAGTGGGAAGCGGCGATGGAAATGGGTAGAGCTAGCGCGGTACGCAGTACGCCGCGCACGTTGCCCAAGCCCAAAAAAGGTGATGCGGATTAATCAACATAAAAAAGCAAACAGAGAAACACGAGGAGGATTCACATTCCAAGTGCACCGAAGATGTTCTTGATTAAAGTTTGTCTGGTACATTCACAATTTCTTGATCTGATTCTTTCGTGAAAGAAACGACAGAAAACTTCGCATAGCGCACCGCTTTTCCAACTTGATAAACGACAACCAAATTTTGACTACCCAATATTTCGTATGAAAGTACGCGGCTCACTCCATGAAGCACTTCAACAAAGCCCGAGCCATCCGGATTGGTGAGCGCGATACTTGATAAATCTTGGCTTGACAGTTTTCCATCTCCATTGGAGTCATCCTTCACGTACTCGAAATACAAAGCTCTTGTTGGATTTGCTTCGGCGTTTTTAGATTCTTCGCGCAACTGAGCTGCGACAAAAATTAAATTGTTTTGTTTTGGAAAAAGCCACCGCGCTGTTTTTTCATGTCTGGTCAAGAAAAGAACATTACGGGTTTCGCTTCGATATCCACCACCAGATGAAAATGTTACCGAGTTTTCTTTGGCCGATAGCAGCATCATTTGCGTACTCGCCCCGGTGATGTTTTCAATACGCTCAAAACTTAATAACACCTGCTCTTTCGAAGCAGATTTTCCCGCTAGCACCTCAATAGCGCCACGGCGTTGCCATTGCTTATCTGACAATAACACCCAAGCAATGGATAGGCCTGCGAACAAAAGAACCAGCAGCAGTAAGATGCTATTAATTCTTCCGATAATAATAAATAGGCGTTCCATAGTATGGTTAACCCTAAAAGTTAGAAATTTTGGTTCATCGTCGAATTCACTGTGAATTTATATCAGCCTAAGCGCATATCCAACTTGCCACAATGAAATAGAATTCGTGCTCGATAGTTGGTGAAGTT
>JAYVZN010000033.1:0-2199 GCA_043783305.1 Betaproteobacteria bacterium | reverse complement strand
GATCGGCCAATTGCGCGATCTGGCGCAATCCCTCGGCCATCCCTGCCACGCCCTTGGCGTTAAGGGCCAAACGATCCAGCAGTGCGGCATCCAAACCGTTGGCTTTGGCGTGTTCCATGTCTTTGGCGTTGGCGGCGAGCAATTTGTCTTGGTCGCGCATGATCGCATCCGCCATCGCCAGCAGCGCCTTGTTCTTGGCGTTGGTGTCGGCACGGGCCACAATGCGTGAGGCGGCGCGGGCTTGGCTGCCCACGCTGTGCATATATTGTTTAACGTCCATATCTCGTTTCATGATTTTGCTTTCGGGAGGCACATTAACTCGCGCGCTGCTGTTTTTCCGGTTTTGCTATTGAAAGCACCAGCGACAATAAGGCATCCCACACGTCGCCGGGCTTTAGCCCTTTGCTCATTCTATCAATTTCCGCTGCCTGGCGTTGTGCGCTAGCCAAGGTCTCGGCCGAGAGTCGGGGCAGGGCACGGCGCGCCAAGTTTTGCCGTTCTCCCCAAAACCCACCTTCACGTAGTGCCCCCGCCATATCTGTACCACGAGCAAGCGCTAACTTAGCTTTATTTAGACTGCGTGTCAGCCAAGCCAAAACACCCAAGACCGGGATCGGCTTCTGGCCTTCGCCACGCAAGCCGTCGAGAATACGCGCAGCGCGGGCGGCATCGCCCTGCAACATGGCATCGCCCAGTTGGAACACGTCGAAGCGTGCCACATTCAGCACGGCCTCGCTCACTTCATCGAAGCTTAATTTTCTCGTGGGTTCGCGTGCCGGATAGAGTAAACCGAGTTTTTGGATTTCTTGGTGTGCGGCGAGCAAGTTGCCTTCCACCGATTGCGCGAGAAACGCCAGGGTATCGCGCTCAGCGCTTTGGTTTTGCACGGCTAAACGCCGTGCAATCCATTCCGGCAAAGCGTCCAGCTCGATGGGATAAGTTTCCACCACCACCCCGGCTGCGCTTAATGCGCTGAACCAAGCGCTATCCTTGGTGCGCTTATCCAGCTTCGGCAGCAGCACCAAGCTCAACGTGTCCGGCGGCAAATCCGCAGCATAGGCTCCCAAGGCGGCTGCGCCTTCGGTACCCGGCTTGCCGCCGGGAATACGCAATTCCAGTACACGCTTGGAGGCAAATAATGACAGGCTAGCACCGCTGACGTGCAACTGGCTCCAGCTAAAGCCGGTTTCCACGGACAGTACTTCCCGCTCCAAATAGTCTTCTTGCTTGGCGTGGGTGCGGATCGCGTCTGCCACCTCCATCGTCAACAACGGATCATCGCCGCTGACGATATATAGCGGTTTAAGGCCTTGTTGTAAATGGATGGAAAGCTTTTCAGGGCGCAGCAGCATCGGCTACTGGGAAGCGCGCAGGGCGCTCATACGGCGAAAAATTTGCTGTACGGCATCGGTTTGCATATCACGGTACAACAGCGCTTCTTCGGACTCTTTCGCCAAGGTTTGACTGTCGTTAAAGGTAATATCACGCCGTAACTCGATGAGCTGCGGACTAAGCAGTTCCAGGCCAGCTTTGTCGGTAACCTTGAAATTCACGCGATACAACAAGCGAAACTCATTTACTCGGCCCGCGCTGCTTAGCGTTAGAATGCGCTTCTCGCGCGCCTCGCTCAATACTTGCAGCACGACTTGCGCGTCTTTCGCGTTATTCGTGACCTTGGTGGTGGTCGGACGAATCGCCCTCTGCAAGTCGATAGCAATGTCTTGCCCGCCTTCGACGTAAATACTCTCAAAGGGCAAAGACGCATTACCGCGCAGTTGGAAACCGCAAGCGCTCAGACCGAGTAAACACAGTAGTACCAAGATTTTCCGGAACATCATTTGTCCTTAATTACCCAATCGGGCGATTTGCATTGCGCCAGTTTAACCCAATCGAATTCGTCGTCGATAGCCGCGTTTAGCCCGCAACGATATTCACCAAGCGGCCAGGAACCACGATCACCTTTTTCACCACCGAGCCTTCGATGAATTTTTGCACCTTGGGATTGGCCAGCGCCAAAGCTTCAATATCGGCCTTGCCCGCTGTTTTCGGCACGCAGATTTGGCCGCGCAACTTACCGTTCACTTGCACCACTAATTCGAGCTCATCTTGCTCCAACGCGGCGGGGTCGGCTACGGGCCAAGCCGTATCGAGCAAAACCGCACCCGGCTTAAGCTCGGCATACAGCGCATGGCAGATGTG
>JAYVZN010000032.1:0-35396 GCA_043783305.1 Betaproteobacteria bacterium | reverse complement strand
AAGAAGAGTGATTGCGCGGCTGCGGTGATGAAGGGACTACCAAAGCCCAGGTCGCCGAGTCCTGCGTCGAATTCGGTGGCGCGCAGGCCGTTGATGATTTGATCGAACGAGGATACGGTGTGGTTGCCGACGCGGGTGCCGTCGGTGGTGAGGAAGCTGGGCGCAACATTGATGCCGCCGCTGCCGTTGACGAAGCCGATGCTGTTGTAAAAGTCGTAGCCCGCACCAGAACCGAGTAAGCCCCAGCCGTTGGAACTGCTGCCGAGGGTGGAGTTGTTGGGCTTGAGAGTCTCGATATCGGTGCTGAGATCAAAAATTGTCGAGTTGAAAGGCATCGTAAAATTTGTGGTATCTAAATCCATCACCGCTCCCGCCCCGCCTCGTGGTACGCCTTCTGCACCGGCGACAGCAGATAGTCCATCACACTGCGCGTGCCGAGATTGATCTCAGCAGCGGCGCGCATACCTGGTGTCAGCGTATAGCGCACGCCGTCGGCGCTAAGGTATTGGCGCTTTAGGGCGACGATGGTTTTGTATTTAAGGTCTTGCGCTTGTTGCGCGTTGGGATCCGCGCCGTTGGGCTTGTTCTGGTTAGCGTTGCCGTCACTGGAATCCGCGCCGACTTGCTGCACCACGCCATCGAGCATGCCGTATTTTTGAAACATATAGGCAGCCAGTTTAACTTTGACAGTTTGGCCCGCATGTACAAAGCCCGCGTCTTCATTCGTGACCCAGACCTCGGCCAGTAATTGTTCGTCCTTGGGTACTAGGGTCAGCACCACCGTGCCGGGAGATAGCACGGTGCCTAGAGTGTGGGTGGCGAGATCTTTAACTATCCCGGCTTGCGGTGCTTTGAGTTCGAGCAAGGTATTTTTATGCGTCTGCCGGGCTAGGTCTTGCTCCAATTTTTGGAATTGGCCGAGCGCTTCCGCCCGCTCTTGATTGAGTTGCTGCCGAGCGTTGGAGGTAATCTGCGCCAACCTTTTTTCGGATTGGGCGATGCTGGCTTGGAGGCTGGCGATGGTGAAGGTTTGGGTGCGCAGGTCTTGCTCTTTTTCGATACGCTCGCGGGTGTGATCCATTGCTTCGAGTTTGCCGACATAGCCTTCTTTGGCCATCTGGCTGTAGGCTTGTTCGTTGCCTTGGTACAGCGGCAGCACTTGTTTCAGTTTGCCTTGCACTTCGCGCGCGGCGGCTAAGTCTTCGCGCGCTTTGCTCAGCATGGCGCGCTCTTGGCCGACGGCGTCTTGGTAGGCGCGGCGATTGGCTTGGTAATGGGCGGCACTTTGCTGGTAGAGATTTTCCGGGTCGGTGTTTAATTTTTGTAGCGGTCGATCCGTGAGCTCGGCTTCGATGCGCCGTAGTTGAATAGCGCGGCGTTGATACTCGGCTCGGATGGTCTTGCTGTCGGCTTCGGCTACATTGGTATCCATGCGCACCAGTACTTGGCCGGCGGTAACAGCATCGCCTTCTTTAACGAGTATTTCCTGCACTACGCCGGCTTCTACCGGCTGCACGATCTTGAGATAAGTCTGCGGTACGAGCTTGCCGTCGGCCACGGCGATGATGTCGAGTTGGCCGAACAGCATCCACAACAAGGCAATGCCGAATAGTGCCAGCAGCACATAGAGCAGGATGCGCGGCAGGGGTGAGGGTGGGCGCTGCTGTATCTTGAGAATGCCGGGGGCGAATTCCTGCATTTCGACATTCAAGGCATCCAGGCGTAAATTCTCGGCCCAGGTTTTGATGCCTTGAATGGGTTTGATGTCGGTTAGTTTCATGCCTGCTCCTCTGGTTTACCGCTTACCACGCCGACCTGGCGTTCGGTGTCGCCGGGTTTTTCGCCCAGCTTGATGACACCATCCACCTGCAAACCTTTCGGCAGGTGATGGGTGATGAACAGCATGCCGATCTTGCCCTTGAGCTGATTAATGGTGCGCGCCAGATGCTCGGCGGTGGCGTGATCCAAGCTGCTGACGGCTTCGTCGAAGATCAATATCTTGGGGCGCTTGAGTAGTGCGCGGGCGATGGCAATACGCTGCTTTTGTCCGCCGGAGAGTCCCACACCGTGTTCGCCCAGCGTAGTCTGGTAGCCTTGCGGTAACGCTTCGATGGCGCTGTGAATTTCGGCCATTTTGCAGGCACCGATCACTTGCTCGAAAGTGGCATGCGGGTTAGCCAGGATCAGGTTGTCGTACACCGTGCCGGAGAACAACGTAGTCTCCTGCGGCACGACACCGAAGTTGGCGCGCAACTCGTTGGCGGAGAGATGACGGATATCGCGCCCGTCGATTAGGATGCGGCCATCCGAGGGCAGGTAAAAACCTTGCAGCAATTTGGCCAGAGTGCTTTTGCCGGAGCCGGATGGCCCCATCAGCGCCAGACAGGCGCCGGGCTTAAGGGTTAGGCTTAATTCGCGATAGAGGTAAGGTAGATTTTCGTTATAGCGGAAGCTCAATTGCTCGATGACGATCTCGCCGCGCCCGCCGGCTTCGTGCGCGGGGATCAGCGAATACGGTTCAACCGGGGCGTTCATAATGTCGCCCATGCGTTTGACGGCAATATCCGCTTGCTGAAACTCCTGCCATAAACCGACGAGCCGCAGCAAGGGTTGGCTCACACGCCCGGCAAACATCTGGAACGCCACCAGCATGCCGATGGTGAAATCGGTACGCGTCATCACCAGCCAAGCACCCAGGCAGAGGATGACCAAAGTCATCATCTGCTCCAGGAAGTTGGCGATGGTATTGTAGTTGTTGGCTAGAACTTTGGTGTTGAAGGTCGCCGCCAGATAGTCGGCCAGATAGCTGCCGTAGCTGCGGCCGATCTGTTGTTCCATTTGCAGTGATTTAACTGTTTCGACACCGGATAAGTATTCGGTGACGAAGGCTTGGTTACGTGCGCCGACCAGAAATTGCTGATTGAGCCGCTGGCGAAATACCGGCGTAACAATCAAACTGGCGATTGCGATCAGCAGCACCACGCCCAACACCACCAGCGTGAGCTGCCAACTGTAATAAAACATAATAGCGAGAAAGATCACCAAAAATGGCATGTCAAGGAACAAAGTAACCGCGGCACCCGTGATGAATTCGCGGATAGTCTCGACACCGTGTAAGCGTGCCACCAGTACACCGGTGGAGCGCTGTTCGAAGTAGCGCGCCGGGAGGTGCAATAGATGCTCGAATACTTGGGTGCCGAGTACAGAATCTACCCGGTTGCCGGTGTGCAGCACCAGATATTGCCGAATCCAACTCATACCAGCGCTGAAGGCCATCGAGAAAAACAAAGCCACGGCAATCACCAGCAAAGTACTCTGCGTGTGGTGCACGACGACTTTATCCACCACCACTTGTGTCATAAGCGGTGTGGCCAGCGCGAGGATTTGAATCACTAATGATGCGGCGAGAATCTCGCGCCAGATTTTTTTGTGCTTGAGCAACTCAGGCACGAACCAGCGAAAGCCGAACTCGGGAGCGGCGCTGGCACCGTCCACATCTTTCACCGCATCGGCTTGTTTAACAATGGCAATGATGAGCAGCTCGAAGCGTGTTTCAAATTCCGCTGCAGCAATCGTTTGCGGCGTGTCTTGGCCCGGCTCGAAGTAAAGAATGCGTTCGGCATCGGCTTTAACGAGAAGCGCCAGCGCTTGGCTTGGAGCGACCGCCGCCGACACCGGCGGCTCGGGCAAGGCATCGGGCAGCGCATTGATGGGCTCAGGCTCGACGGCTTCCGCAACACTCGGATTCACCGCAACTTCCGGCGAAATTTTTGCTGCCTGCACCAACGCCACACAAGGAAAAACCAAGTGCCCAATATCGCGCACGGCGATGGTCTTGGCTTCGGCCTGAAAGCCATAGGCTTTCAAGGCATGCAGCAGAGTTTCCAGTGTGTACGGCGGTGGGAAATGTTGGCTGAGCAATGCCGGATCGAATGGCACGCGGTTGATTTGGCAAATGCTGCCTAAAGTCCAGGCGAGTGAGCTGCCCGCAATCGGGGTAGTAATATTTGACACAATTGCTCCTTAAAAGGCCGCGGTAAATACGGCCTTTTACTAATTTTTATTAAGGGTATCGGAACGCGCTTATGTAAGAACGAAATGACCATGTTCCTGCTGACGGCGCGATGTTACAACAATGAAATTACAAAATACAAATGCATTTATTTTTTCGTAATTGCTTTTTCTATATTGAAATTAGTTCCCCGCTGTCGAAGAAATTTTTGCGTGTTATGATCTCGCCCGCCCTCTCAACGAAATCAACATAGATATGCCGATATTTTATATAAATCCGTTTAATTCATCGGTCGTGCAGGAAAAAATACGCCGCCTATTACCGTGCTTAATCAGCCTTGGGGCCGCTTGCATATTGAGTCTGAATTGTTATGCCCTGACCCTATCCGAAGCGGTGCAACTGGCGCGCAGCGGCGACCCGACTTTTTTAAGCGCGCAGGCCAATCTAGTTGTGGCGCAGGAACGCGCCCATCAAGCTTTTGCGAATGTACTGCCGCAAATCAATGCCTCGGGAAACACCAATTTCAATCACCGCATTTACACCACCACCAATTCAACCAGCACCACCTTTAATGATCGGTTCAACAGCAATTCTGCCCAAATTAATCTGACGCAACCACTTTTTCGCAGTGCTAATCGGGCGGCGATTGCGCAGTCCGATGCAGCGGTAGCGCAAGCCGAGTATCAATTTGTAGCGGCGGATCAGGATTTGCTGGTGCGCTTGGCGCAAGCTTGGTTTGAGGTGTTGTCGGCACGCGACCAATTGACTTATACCCAGAGACAAGTGAGTGCTGCAAAGCACGAATTTGAGCAATCGGCACGTGCGGTGGACTTGGGCATTGCAGGCCCACCGGTGCGCGAAGAAGCGCGCTTTAAATATGCGCAGGCCGTGACCGAACAGGCGGCGGCAGAGTCGGATCAGGCCGTCAAATTTGCAGCACTTGAATTGGTGATCGGCCCGACCATTTTTCCAGCGCTTCCGGCTTTATCGGATCAATACGTTGCGCCCACCACAAAGAACGATAATACATTAGAGCATTGGTTACGTTTAGCCGAAACCAGTAATCCGAACATCCTGGCGGGACTGTCCGCCCTGGCAGCGGCGCAATCGGAAATTCGTAAACAATATGCCGGGCACGAACCAACCGTCGATATCGTTAGTTCGTATAGCAGGAACGTGCAAGGCTCCGGTACTTTCGGCGGGCAAGGTGGTTTCAACAGCAACACCGGTGCCATCGGTTTGCAGTTCAACTTACCGATTTATTCCGGGGGTGGGCAAAATGCGAAAGTACGTGAAGCCATCGCCATGCGCACCCGTGCGCAACAGGACTTAGAATCGGCCCGCCGCAATGCACGCAGCCAAGGCACGCAAGCTTGGCACGGGGCATTGGCGAGTCAGTCGCGCCTGACCGCAGCACAGCAAGCCGTGCAGTTTGCTACGCTGAACCTACAGTCCGCACTCTCGGGTTCGGCTATCGGAATTAAAAAAGAACTGGATGTGCTGAAAGGGAAACAACAACTCTACGGAGCACTGCGCGATTTAGCCAAAGCACGCTACGACATTTCGCTCAATACTATTCGTCTTAAAGCAACCGTCGGGCAGCTTACGGATGAAGATTTAACGCGTTTAGATCAATGGCTGGTCGAAACACCTAAAGATTATCCCTGAAAAGAAAAATAAGCAGGGCCCGTGTATTGCGGGAACCAAGTTCATTGGCTTTGCCTTTCGTTTTCCTTTGCAGTCCAGTACGGGTAAATACCCTTTGGTGCCGCTTAGGCCATGTAATTAGCCAATTTCCGTTGTTTTTAAGGTATATTCACGCACATTCCTCGCACGGAGTTTTTCCTTAAGATGGCTTTTGTTTCCACGCCTGCCAGCGTCAGCACTGTGATGTTGAAAGTGTTGCTTGCATTGGTGCCCGCGATTGCGGTCTATCAACTGTATTTCGGGCCGGGAATTTTAATCGGTATGGCGTTGGCCTGTGTGACGGCACTCACGTCCGAAGCGGCGCTGTTGCGCCTGCGCGGCTTGCCGGTTAAACCCTTTTTACTGGATGGTAGCGCTGTGGTCACCGCCGTGCTGCTGGCGCTTTCCATGCCGCCGTTAGCGCCGTGGTGGTTGATTGTGTTGGCGACGTTGTTTGCCGTGGTGGTGGCCAAGCATTTGTATGGCGGCTTGGGCAACAATTTATTTAACCCAGCGATGGTGGGTTACGCCGTAATGTTAATTTCTTTTCCGGCGCATATGACGCAGTGGCCGACACCGGCGACACTAGCCCAAATACATTTGAGTTTTGCCGACACGCTGAACTTTATCTTTAGCGGTGCCCTGCCCGACAGTCTCAAGCTGGATGCGCTGACGATGGCCACGCCGCTCGATACACTGCGCACGCAGCTCTTGCTAGGCCGCGCTGCGGACGATATCAGCCGCATGCCGGTCTTCGGCATTGTGGGCGGCAAGGGCGGCGAGTTACTGGCATTGGCTTATCTTGCCGGCGGTGTGTATTTGTTGCAGCAGCGTTTGATTACTTGGCATATCCCGGTCGCTTTTATCGCTGCGCTGGCCCTACTCGCTTTCGGCTTCCATGCCTTGGATGCGGCGCGCTACGCCACGCCGTGGTTTCAACTTGCCAGTGGCAGCGCCATGCTGGGCGCATTTTTTATCGCCACGGATCCGGTGACCGGTGCGACCACACCCAACGGTAAAATTATTTTCGGTGCGGGCATCGGTGCCTTGGTGTTTATCATCCGCACCTGGGGCGGCTATCCGGATGGCGTGGCGTTTGCGGTGCTGATTTTAAATATGTGCGTACCTTTGATCGACGCTTATACTCAGCCGCGCGTATTCGGCCATCGCAAGGGCGGCCAGCCGTGAATCCCGCCACGGCAAACGCACTGCGCACCGCCGCCACCTTGATTGCTTTTACCGCGCTCGGCACCGGCTTGCTGGCTTATACTTTCGACATTACAAAAGGCAATATTGCCCGCAACGAAGCGCAAACCAAGCGCGACCTCATCCAGCAAGTTTTGCCGCAACAACTTTACAATAACGATGTCGTACACGATGTCGTACAAATCCCCCCCACAGCGGAACTCGGTACGACGCTAACTTCGAGTGCCTACCGTGCTCGGTTGAATGGAAGTCCTGCCGCATTGGTGCTGGAAGCAACCGCACCCGACGGCTATAGCGGTAAAATTGAACTGCTGATCGCGATACAAAGCAATGGTGAACTCGCTGGCGTACGGGTGGTAACGCATAAAGAAACACCGGGCTTGGGTGACTATATCGAGATTGCAAAAAGCCCTTGGATCAAGCAATTTGACCACGCCCGTCTCGCCGCCGAAGACACCGCTTGGAAGGTGAAGAAAGACGGCGGGCGCTTCGACTACATGAGCGGCGCCACCATTACGCCACGCGCCGTCGTGAAAGCCGTACACAAAGCTTTGCGTTATTATGAACAACACGGCGGTGCGATTTTTGCACAGCCCGCCACTCATCAGGAGCCACCATGAACCAACCGAGCTATCGTGAGATTATCCGTAACGGCCTGTGGAAACAAAACACCGGCGTGGTGCAACTGCTCGGCCTGTGCCCGCTACTGGCGATCAGCACCTCGGTGGTGAATGCGCTGAGCTTGGGCTTGGCTACCGCCCTGGTAATGGCCGCCAGCAACGGCACGATTTCGCTCATCCGCAATTTAGTACCGAAAGAAATACGCATCGCGGTATTTATTCTTATCATCGCCTCCTTAGTCACCGCGATTCAGTTGGCGATGAATGCCTTCGTGCATCCGCTGTATTTGGTGTTGGGGATTTTCATTCCGCTCATCACCACCAACTGCATCGTACTGGCACGCACCGAGGCGTTTGCCTCCAAGAACCGCTTCCTGCCCTCGGTGGTGGATGGATTTACGATGGGCATCGGTCTGACCGCCGTGCTGGTCATACTCGGCGGGATGCGTGAACTTGTGGGTAAAGGCACTTTATTTTCCGGCATCGATCTCGTGTTCGGCCCCGCCGCCCGTCATTGGGTGGTGCAGGTGCTGCCCGATTATCATGGCTTTTTGCTCGGGGTACTGCCCCCCGGCGCTTTTTTTGCTCTCGGCTTACTCATCGCCGGCAAGAATTGGCTCGATCAACGCGCGGCGAAGGCGCAAACAACAATACCGCTCACCTTTGTACCGCATGCCTGAGCGAACCGGCTCCATGCCGGAGCCACGCTTTGGAAAACTGTTTTTTTGAGAGTCCAAACAAGATTTGTCTTCTGTACAAATCCAACAATTCATCAATACTATTAAATCAATTTAATGTCTTTTGCATTCCGGTGAAGGCAACCGGTGCTGAATCAATACGGGCTGATCTGCCCGCTAAAAATACGGCCTTTCCCGCTTCTTATGCGCTGAATAAATACACCTGCACCAATCTGCAAAACACCTGAATTAAATATTATTCTAGACTCATTGCGGTTAGTATCTTAAGAGGGTATAGCAAAAAAATAACGCATTGAGGGGGAAGTAAAATGCAGATGGATCGAGCAGAACGGGCAACCGTCCGTAAAACCACGCCGATACTTATCGCCGACCCGCGCCCGATCGTTCGTTTAGGTATGCGGACGTTAATTGAAGCGCAACCCGACCTCGCGATAGCGGGAGAAGCCGGTGATTTTCACGGCATGTTGTCGCTGTTAAAAAAGAAAGCCGCCGACTTAATCCTGCTGGATCCCGAACTACCCGATATACGCGGCATTGATCTGCTTGAAAAACTGCGCGCATCGTACCCGGACATTTTTATTATTGTGTTTAGTTGCCGGAGCAATAACGCCTATATGTTGGAGGCCATTCGCAACGGCGCACACGGATTCTTAACCAAAGACGCGGAACCGACACATATTATCGAATCGATACGCACGGTGTTAAGCGGGGAGCCTTATCTCGACCCTAGGGCCGCATCCTTAATCGTCAATCTATTGGGTAACCCAAGCCGCGATAGTCGACATAAAACTATGTCGCTAACGGATCGCGAACGCTCCGTACTTAATCTGCTGGCACGCGGCAAGCGTAACCGAGACATCTCGGAAATTCTTTTCATCAGCGAACACACGGTCAAGTTCCATTTAACCGGACTGTTGCAAAAACTCCAAGCCAGCAACCGCACCGATGTGGTCACCAAGGCCATCAATATGGGGTTGATCCACCTCTAGCTCGTCTATTTTTTCAGTCAACCTAACCAAATAGCTAGCTCTTACCTAGCCATGTGCGTTTATTAAACACCCCAATCAGTCAGTATCGTTTTAAACCTCTGGCCGAAGTGCTAACGGGTACCGGCAGTCAACATGATCGCCGTAACGTAGTTGCATCCATCGATTTTTAGACGCTCGATATTATTAGGGAGAAGACAACATGCCAAAAAATGCAAAACCAAAACTGTTTCAGCTTGCGGCGCTGTCCACCGCACTGTTCTCGATGGCTTTTTGGAGTAGTTTTCCAGTTGTGGCGGCTCCGCTGCCCGGTGGTACCTTGGATCCGTTAAATATTCCGAAATACGTCACGCCCTTAGTAATCCCTGCGGAAATGCCAGCGGTTAGCATCGATACGGCTACCGGTATTAAAGAATACGATATTGAAGTCGTACAGTTTTTACAACAAATCCTGCCCAAGACCGCCAACAACGGCAGCGCGATTCCCCCGACCACGGTGTGGAGTTACGCCGCGCTCAATAAACCCAGTACGCGGCGCTATCCGGCCCTAACGGTGGAAGCCGTTCGCAATGCTAAAACCACCGTGCAATGGTTCAATAATCTGGTGGATAAAAACGGCAATTTTTTACCGCACCTGCTGCCCATTGACCAAACCCTGCACTGGGCGAATCCACCGCGCGCCAATCCCTGCGTTGATGAAAACGGCAACCCGACACCGGCCAAAACCAAAGATTGCCGCACGCTGAACGGCAGCTTGTACAAAGGCCCGGTACCGATCTCGACCCATGTACACGGCGCGCACGTCGGCCCGGAAAGCGACGGCTACCCGGAAGCCTGGTTTTTACCGATTGCAAAAAATATTGACTGCACGAACACCTACAATTGTTACGGCTCGTTTACCAATACCTTTGGCACCAAAAATACCTATCCCGGCCTAGCCAAATTCAAGTATCCCAACGATCAGGCATCGACCACCCTGTGGTATCACGACCACACACTGGGGATCACGCGCGCCAATGTGTACGCGGGTCCGGCAGGTTTCTGGCTGGTGCGCGATCGCGGCTACAGCGGCGGTGAAACCGGCCTGGTATTAGGCCAACTTCCCGGCCCGGCACCCAAGGCAGGCGATTTGGCCGGCACTAAATACTATGAGATTCCAATCGTCATCCAAGATCGCTCGTTCAATGCCGATGGTTCGCTGTTCTACCCGGACAACCGAGCATTTTTTGAAGGTTTATCGCAAATCCAACTACAGATACCGCTGATTGGCGACGGCAGTGGAAAACCCTCGGATATTTCACCCATTTGGAATCCGGAGGCGTTCTTCAATGTCATGGTCGTTAATGGATCGAGCTGGCCCTTTCACAACGTCGATCCACGCCGCTATCGGCTGCGCTTGTTAAACGGTTCCAATTCACGTTTCCTGAACCTTGCTTTGTTTGTCGTCGGCCCGACGGGTACGGTTACGTCAACGGAACTGCCCCTCTATCAAATCGGCGCCGACCAAGGCTTATTGCCTTATGTAGTAAAGATATCCACCGGATTTGAAACGGCATTGCCCGGCTTAGGTTCAACACCGGCACCCGTACCGGCAGAAGCGGCTGGTCGTGCGCTATTGATGGCTCCAAGCGAGCGCGCCGATGTGATCGTGGACTTCGCGGGCTTACCCGCGGGAACACGGGTGCGCTTAGTCAACACCGCGCCGGACTCACCCTTCGGCGGATTTAATGGTAACCCGGCCGCTGACCCGACCACGACCGGGCAGGTGATGGAGTTTGTCGTCGGTGCTGCGCCGAAAACCGCTGACAGCAGTACACCGCCGGAGCAATTGCGCTTGACCGCTTTCGATCCGAAATTCCCCGCGCTGCCGATCATCGGCAATGCGGGCGCCCCACGTAAGGTTTCACTCAACGAAGCTTCATCAGCGGCGGTGTGTGTCAGTATTGCACCCACAGGCAAAATTACCGCTATTCCCGGTGTACCGGTTTCCAATCCGTACAACGCTCTCACCTTTGTGGCCGACTGCTTATTTGCCGGCGGTGTTCCGATGGGACCGCGGGAAGCGCAACTTGGAACAGTCGACCAAGTCGGGACAGCGGTCCCCTTGGCGTGGGTCAACCCCGTCACGGAAAACCCCTTGGTTGGAGCCACCGAGCAGTGGGATGTCTATAACTTTACCGAAGACGCGCACCCGATTCATGTGCATCTAGTTCAGTTCAAAGTACTGAAGCGCCAGCTCACCACCATCAATCCCGCCAATCCAACGGCAACCGCACACACCGTTTCGCTCGCCGAGCGCGGCTGGAAAGACACGGTAATTTCTTATCCCGGAGAATTTACTTCGGTGGCGGCAACCTTCGACAAACAAGGACTTTATGTCTGGCACTGCCATATTCTTGAACACGAAGATAACGAAATGATGCGTCCTTACTGTGTCGGCAGTCCGGCCAACTGTCCGCTCTAGCTAGGCATTGGTTATTGGTATCGTTTTTCAGCAGCGCTGAAGCCCGCTACTCTACACTCGTCCAAGGTAATGGCTTGGTGTAGAGCGGGCGTAGTCGGTTGATTTACATCCTGCCCATAAACTCTAAGAAAAATATTCATGCACAAAAAATTGCTGGTAGCAGTAATACTTATTATTAATGGTAATTTCCCAACGACGGCGAGTGCCGACACGCTGAAATCTGAACACGATCGCATCAGTTACAGCGTCGGTCACCAGGTCGCTACCGATCTTAAAGCCAATAATATCGTCATCAATAAAGCGGCGCTGATGCGCGCCGTGGAGGATGTATTGACCAGCGCGAAACCCGCCATGAGCGACGAAGAAATGCGCTCCACGCTCGTTGAATTCAAACGTAAGATCATTTACGCCGAAAAAAAGGAAGGTCAACAACAAGCTGAAAAGCGTCGCCGGGAAAGTGCTGAATTTTTAGCGGCCAATGGTAAAAAAGAAGGGATCATCACCACCCGTAGCGGATTGCAATATCGTATTCTGCTGGAAGGCCAAGGCAAGTCGCCTAGTGCAGACGACGAAGTAACCGTGCACTATCGTGGAACCACCATTGATGGCCACGAATTCGATAGTTCCTCGCGCAAAGGAAAACCGGCGAGCTTCAAACTCGGCCAAGTCATACGCGGTTGGACCGAAGGCCTGCAACTACTCAAAGAAGGCGGTAAGATCAGCTTATTTATCCCGCCGGAACTTGCCTACGGTGAACGTGGCCCATTGGCGCATCAAACCTTAATTTTTGAAATAGAACTGATCGCCGTCAATCCGCTGTCGTCTGCAAAAAAATAAACAGCGCTCGCCCAACATAGGAGAAACACATGCACCCTTTTTTGAGACACTCTTTTCTAGGGTTGATCGCGATAATGACGGCCTTGCCGTGTTGGGCAGACGACGATCCCCACGCGCATCATCGTCAATCCATAAAGCCCGGCTATACCCGCAGTGTGCAGGACTATCCAGTGCCGGATTTAAAATTGATTCGTGACGATGGGGTCACCGTCGCCGTACCCAGCCTCTTCCTGACCGACCAACCCGTCGTTGTCAGCTTCATCTATACGAGCTGCACCGCGATTTGCCCGGTGCTGACCTCGACTATCGCCCAGGCGCGTAAACGCTTAGGGCCGGATGCCGAGCATGTCCGCATCGTCTCGGTGAGTATCGATCCTGACTACGACACACCCGCGCGGCTACGCGACTATGCTCACCAGTTTCAAGCCGGGGGTGAGTGGCGTTTCTTCACCGGTGATCGTGCTGCCATCATTGAAATGCAAAAAGCTTTTAATGCCTACCGCGGCGACAAAAACGATCATGCCGCATTAGCGTTGGTGCGCCCCGCCGGGCAATCGCACTGGATACGCCTGGAAGGTTTCACCAGCGCCGAGGTTCTGATGAACGAGATCAAGCGCAAAACAGGAATTTAAACGTGTCTTTATTGCGGCGTGGCGTGTGTGCAGTACTGCTGCTGGCGGGCGTTTCCACACTTCCGGCGCAGGCCGCCGAAGTGCATTCAACCGAAGCGGGTCAGCGCATTTACCGCGAAGGAATTTTGCCTTCCGGATTACCGTTGCACGCCACTGTCGAACAAGATGTTGCACTCGTCGGTGCGCGCGCCGCCTGCATTAACTGCCACCGCCGTAGCGGCTATGGCGCGACCGAAGGCAACCGTATCGTGCCACCGGTACGCGCCGGTTATTTGTTCGGCAATTTATCCAGCGGCAATCCGGCGCAGCGCGGCCAACTTTCTGAACGATCATCGCTCCCAACATCTTACGATCCGGCGACATTTAAGCGCGCTTTACGCGAAGGCATGCATTTTTCCGGACGGCCATTAAGCGCCTTGATGCCACGCTACGTCTTGACCGATGCCGATCTCGATCTATTGGTGGACTATCTTCGAACCCTCTCGGACGACGCGCCGCCGGGTGTGACGGATAAAGAAATTCACTTTGCCACGATTGTGACAGAAGGCGTTCCAAAAGCACAACGTCATGCACTCCTCAGTGTGATGAACGCCTTTTTTGAAAAACAAAATGCAGAACGCGCTAAATCAACCAGTCTTACGGTGCGCACTGCACTGGGCCACGGGCGACTTTACCGCGCGATCCACCAATGGCGTCTGCACGTATGGGAATTAAAAGGCGCACCGGAAAGCTGGCCCGGTCAGATGGATCGCTACTATCGAGAACAACCGGTGTACGCCGTTATTGGAGGCGTGGGGCGCGGGGAGTGGCAAACCATACACGCACACTGCGAACGATTAACGTTGCCTTGCCTATTTCCAAATCCCGAACATCTGGAAACCATCGATAACGATTTTTTCTCGGTCTACTTTACACGCGGCATCGCGCAGGAAGCGGAGCTTCTTGCGCACACTTTATTGAAACAACCACGCGATAAACCGCAACGCATTCTTCAAATCTATCGCGGGCACGATAGCGGTGCGCTGGCCGCCCAGAGCCTGCGCCACGCCTTAGCCGGAGCGCAGCAATTCGAGTTCCATCATTACGATCTGGATTCGATGTCCGGTGACGACACCGCATTTTGGAAACTACTCCCGGCAGAGCAAAATACGATTTTAGTGCTCTGGTTGCGGCCCGAAGATTTAGCGCAGTTGCCCAACCTTGCGGGCACAGACGCTGCGCTCTATTTGTCCGGCACTCTCCTTGGGCAATCTACGGAAGTGATCCCGGTACCGTTACGCCGGCAGACTCGCGTATTGTTTTTACATGAACTACCCGCGCACTGGCAGGATCGCCGCAAACGCGTCGCCGCACTACTCGCTTCGTATGGACTGCCGCTGCAGGACGAACGCATCCAAACCAACACCTTGGTCGCACTAACGCTGGTATCGCGCGTACTAACCCACATGCGCGAGAACTTGGCGCGCGAGTTACTCATCGAGCGCATTGAACACACGGTACAAAGTAGTTCCTGGTCCTCACCCTACCCGCAATTAAGCCTCGGACCGGGACAGCGAGTGGCCAGCCGGGGCGGCTTCCAACTACGGCTGCAGGACGATGGATCTTATCCGGCGCAAGGCGAGTGGATCGTGCCTGAAGCCGTGGCGCGACAATTTGATGGCACGGGGTTACTCCAACCAAGCGCGCAAGTAATACAACCGAAAACCTTCTGAGGAACGCGCCGGGCCGATGACAACGGCCGGGTATAAATTCTTCTCCGGATGGCCCGCTTCACGCGCTTCTTCTTCCGTCGCTTTCACGCTGACGCAATTCTCCGAAAACCGTTTACGATTTTTACCCGGCGCATAAATCACGGCGAAACATTCGTTCACCACCGCATTTTGTTCCAGATGCAAGCCCTTCATCAATGGCCTTTCCCAGTTTCACCGACACACGCCCCAAATACTCTACGGCATCCGTTTGTAGCCGCTTAGGCTGTGCCTACGTTGCTATCGGTCGGCGAGTGGTAATAATCGCTTTCTTCAGCAAACTCGCGTAATTCATCGCTCAACATTTTCATGCGGTGTGCTGCCGTCGCCACCTCGGTGCAGGATTCACAAAGCGGATCGGCGCACGGTTGGTGCGTAAATAACCAAAATTGAATCGCGCCCGCCAGCAGTCCCGAGGCGACATCCCAGGGATCGGCATCGCTATCTTGATCTAGCTGCCGGTTACCCATTTCCACTACGGAGATGGCGGCTTGATCGAATGGCGAGGATTTGTCTTCTGGAGTATTCATGCGGTGCATCCTCGGTAACGAAATAGTACCGCGCTAAGCGCGTGAAGGCTCAAAAGTGGCATCCAAATTCAGATCGTCACAGTAGTCAAAAAACTCGCCGCGCAGAGTCGGAATGTGCGTTTTGGCCGGTACACCGACTTCCATTTGCACCGAAAACATTTGCGTGCCGGTATGCGGTGCCGGATAAGTGTCGGTACTGAGTTCTTCGATATTGATGCCGAAGCGCGAAAAAAATTTCGCCAGATTATGCACGATGCCGGGGTGATCCAGCGCCACCACTTCTACGTGGTAAGGCAATACCGGCTGATTGAGTGTGCGTGCACGGGTACGCTTAACCACAATGCTTAAACCCAACTGCTCACCCAAGGATTCGAGTTGGCTTTCTAATTTAGACAACGCATTCCACGGGCCGGACACTAATACCAGGATAGCGAATTGCCCGCCCAGCACCACCATCCGGCTTTGCTCGATATTGCAACCGGATTCGGTAATTTTGTTGGAGAAGCGCTCAACAAGGCCGACTTGGTCTTCACCTGCTGCTGTAATGACTAAGTAATCGTTGGTTGATGTCTGCATGTTCCGTCCTTTCTCCAATTATACCTGGGGATGCGCTCGTTCCAGCTTGGAGTGTAATTTATTCAACGCATGTAAATAGGCTTTAACCGAAGCCACGACAATATCGGTGTCCGAACCTTGCCCGTTGACGATACGCCCGCCACGTGACAAACGTACCGTTACCTCGCCCTGCGCATCGGTGCCGCTGGTAATATTGTTTACCGAGTACAAGAGCAAATCGGCACCGCTGTTCGCCATGACTTCAATGGCTTTAAACGCGGCATCGACCGGCCCACCGCCATCGGCTGCGGCTTGTTTTTCCGTGCCCTGCACTATCAATACGATAGCGGCATGCGGCGTTTCGCCGGTTTCGGAACAAACTTTGAGCGACACGAGTTTGTAGGTCTCTTGCTCTAAGGCTTGAGCCTCGTCGCTCACCAAAGCATGCAAATCGTCGTCAAAAATTTCATGTTTCTTGTCGGCCAATTCTTTAAATCGTGCGAAGGCCGCGTTCACGGCTTCTTCCGACCCCAATTCGATACCAATTTCCTGTAAGCGGGTACGAAAGGCATTGCGCCCGGAGTGTTTGCCCAACACCATTTTATTCGCGCTCCAACCCACATCTTCGGCGCGCATAATTTCGTAGGTTTGGCGATGCTTGAGTACACCGTCTTGATGAATACCGGATTCATGCGCAAAAGCATTCGCGCCCACAATAGCTTTATTCGGCTGCACCGCAAAACCGGTGATCCCGGAAACCAAGCGCGAAGCCGGTACGATTTGCGTGGTATCAATGCGACTCTCGCAACCAAAAAAGTCTTGGCGTGTGCGCACCGCCATCACCACTTCTTCCAATGAAGCATTGCCCGCGCGTTCGCCCAGGCCGTTGATCGTGCATTCCACTTGGCGCGCCCCCTGCAGCACGGCAGAGAGCGAATTGGCCACTGCAAGTCCCAAGTCATTGTGACAATGCACGGAGAAAATAGCTTTATCCGAATTCGGCACGCGGCTACGCAAATTGTGGATCAATTCACCGAATTGTTGCGGCATGTTATAGCCTACCGTGTCCGGGATATTCACCGTAGTCGCACCTGCCGCAATCACCGCTTCCAACACGCGGCATAAAAAATCCAACTCCGAACGGCCTGCATCTTCGGGCGAAAACTCGACGTTATCGGTCCACTTGCGCGCCCAATGCACCGCCTTCACCGCCTGCTCGACCACTTGCTGCGGCGTCATGCGCAGTTTTTTCTCCATGTGGATCGGACTAGTGGCCAAAAAAGTATGAATGCGGCAGGAAGCGGCACCCTTCACCGCCTCACCGGCTCGGTCAATATCGCGCTCTAAAGCACGCGCTAAACCACACACCGTGCTGTCTTTGATGGCATCGGCCACCGCTTTCACCGATTCGAAGTCGCCGTTGGAGGCCGCCGGGAATCCGGCCTCGATCACATCGACTTTCATCCTTTCTAATTGTTTCGCAATGCGGACTTTTTCTTCGCGGGTCATCGACGCGCCGGGGCTTTGCTCGCCATCACGCAACGTGGTATCAAATATAATTAAGTGGTCTTTCACGGTGTTCTCCATGCCTTTTGCGCGGCCATCGGTCGCCGGGGGAATTCGATAAGACCCGAAGTTTATCCGATCCGCTCAAAACGACAACAATACGATAAAGTCATACCGATAATCGGCGAACCAACCATCAGCACGTTTTACGGAGTATCCAAAATTAATTAGCATTATCGGTAACCTTTATTCGTCACCGCGGTATAAGGGGTATGCAACCCGGACGACTCCATGAACATTACCGATATCCTGCGACAACTACAGGAAGGCGACCGACAGGCATTTGCAGCGGTGGTACAACAATACCAGCGTCCACTGTTCGGTTTTCTAGGTCGTTTAGGCCTGTCCCAGAGCCGGGCCGAGGAACTTGCCCAGGAAACGTTCCTACGCGCTTGGCGCAATCTTGGACAATACAACCCACAACTTGCAGCGTTTTCCACTTGGCTATTCACTATCGCGCGAAATCTCGCTTTGAACGAGCTTTCGCGTGCCGTCAACGAATGGGAAGTCGTGATGCAAGACGATCTCCCGGAACTTGCTTGCGCGCGTCCACAGCCGCCCGAAGCACTCGCCCAGGTACAACAACGGCGACGGTTGCATACTGCTTTACAACAGTTACCGTTGGCGGAGCGTTGCGCCGTGGCCTTAGCTTACATCGGAGATTTCGAGCTCGTGGAAATCGCACGTATCGAGGGTTGCACGATCGGAACCATCAAAACACGTTTGCACCGTGCCCGGCGCAGACTCTTCGACTTGCTGGAGAAAGATCATGAATGAAGATTTAGATACTTTCCTGAGAGAGGAACTTCTCGTCCTCCCGCAGGATTTCACGCAACGTGTAATGCGAAAAATCGACGAACTGCCGATACCCGCTCTGATCGAGCAGCCCCGCAGGCGAGAAAAAGGCCTGCAGTGGATTGCTTTTATCGGCACCGGTCTCTTCGGTGCCGTGCAACTCGTCGCTTTTATATTCGGCATCTGGACGGCCACCGCCGCCGGTTAAATCAGGAGCTAACGCCATGCAAAAATTAAGTCCTCGTAGTCCTTTGTTTGCCTTATTCATGTCTCTGGTGCTGCCGGGTTTCGGCCAACTTTACAACGGCGAAATAAACAAAGCGATTTGGTTATTCCTTGGATTTGCTTTTTTGAGTATTCCGGGCGTGGCCTTGGTAGCGCTGTACTTACCCGATGGCTGGATGATGCCGGCCTTGCTGCTTAGCCTCGCGGCCACTCTCTCCCTGTGGCTGTACGGCATGTTCGATGCTTGGCACCAAGCCAAACGAAGACGTGAATACTGGTCTGCGCATTGGCAATTAAGCGGGGTGTACTTGTTGGTGTTTATGATCTGCAATGCGCTGGCCTTGCCGCTATTGCTCGACTACGTCCGCAATCACCAAGTTGAGTCGTTTCGCATTCCTTCGGGAAGCATGCAGCCGACCTTATGGCCCGGTGATATCCTGTTCGCTGACAAACGCTATAACTGCGGTGGCTGTAAATACCGTATCCAGCGCGGCGATATCGCCATCTTCACCTATCCGAACGACCGCACGCTCAAATACATCAAACGCGTTATTGCCTTGCCGGGCGATCAAGTACAAATTCAAGGAAAAGATGTTCGAGTGAATGGCCGCCCACTATCGGTGCCACTCGCAGCCGTCCCGTTGGGCGAGACGAATGAGGCGGTGGACCATCACCGCTGGCGTGTTATTTGGGGGTCGTCCAACGGCCTCGTGCAACCCGATGTGCATCTCGTCGTTCCGCCTGGGCAGGTCTTTGTGTTGGGCGACAACCGCAGCGCGACTATTGACTCGCGCAAAATCGGCACAGTCCCGATGCAGGATGTCGTTGGACGCGCACGGCAGATATGGTTTTCATACGGGCCGGAGGGTGTGCGTTGGCAGCGCATGGGAATGTTGCTCGAATGAAAAGAAAATACCACGCCTTCTTTAGTGCCGCGTACCGCCCGGTTGCGTCACCACTTCCGCCGCGAAAAGCTGCTCGGCATCGACTACATCAAAGTGGTAATGACGATTGCAGAATTCGCAATCTACGTCTATTTTTCCTTGCTCTTCGATGATCGAATGCACTTCATCCAAGCCTAATAAACGCAACATGTTGGCGACACGTTCGCGCGAGCAGGTGCAGCGGAAAGAAACGAGACGCGGCTCGAATAGCCGTAAATCTTCTTCATGAAATAAACGGTGCAAAATTGCGCGCGGGGGTAAATTTAACAATTCCGAGATACGCAGAGTGTTGCCGAGATTGAGGGCGCGATTCCAGGCATCCGTATCTTCCGAGGCATTCTCCGGCAGGCGCTGCAATAACAAACCGCAGGCCTGCTCGTCATCTGATACTAACCAGAGTCGCGTCTCCAGTTGCTCGGATTGCAACATGTAGTGCTCCAATACTTGAGCGACGCTGTCCCCTTCTAAAGCCACGATGCCTTGATAGATTTGACGACTGGATTTCGGGTCGATGGTGATGACAAATTTACCTTGCCCGAGCAACGCGGAAATATCTCCCGGCACCAAATCCTCGCGCCACTTGGCGGTGGCGCGTAAATGAAACTCGCTACTGCATTCCACCACGGCCAGCGTCACAGGGCCGCTGCCTTGCATTTGCATAATCAGCGCACCCTCGAATTTGAGCGTAGCCACGAGTAAAGCCGCCGCCGCCATCATCTCGCCCAGCAGCTTACGCACCGGTTCGGGGTAGTCGTGACACGCCAGCACGGCGCGCCAAGTCGCGTCGAGGCGTACAATTTCGCCGCGGACTTCTGCATGTTCGAATAAAAAACGGGTGAGCGTGTCGCGATCCGACGGTAAAGGCGTAAGGGAGTCCATAGGCTAAAATGTAGCATGAGTAGCGCGCGAATCGAAATGCGTGTTTCCAATGACTTTAGTATCGCTCGTGCAAAGGACCCACCAAATGAGCGCTCCTTTGCTTTAGAGGCACGCGGGACGCTTCTCTTGAGAAAAAAACTCGGGTCATCCCAGAGCAACCACGACAAACACGTGTCGTTAAAACTTACGCTCTTGCCCAAATTTCTCACGCGGTTATCCTGGTAAATATAGTAAACCACTGTTTTAAATATATTTATATATACTGGCCCCAATTTTGCTTTAGCTACGGAGTGACGAACTTTGGGGCAATAAATGCGCATTTTAAAAAAAATATTACACGGCTCCGTCTGTCGAGTTTTAGGTCACCGATGGCATTTTCTCTACGCTCGCAATGCTGGGGGAAAGGTTTATTCATGTCGCCGATGCTGCCGTGAAGCGACATTTATACGATAGTAAACATTTGTATTGTAAAAATAATTTAACAGTATTCTGGTATCTTAAAATCATGAAGATGCCGTGCTTTGAAATTGGCGCGGTATTTGCTTAATACTCAGGTATAACAACCTAGACAGGGGTAATAACCATGATGAAGCGTTTAACCAATCGTTTGTTTCGTTCACGTAGTGCTTTAGCTCCGGACACCGTAGTCATCAAGGTGCGCATCAACGATCACTACACCTTTTACTACCCTTTTACCGCTAAATCGGGGATGAAAGTGCGCGAAATGGACTCTCATGAGTTTCAGCAGTACCTGGCAACGCGATAGTCCACTGACAGGGTTATATTCCTTTTAAACTGGGGGGGGCATAAAATTGGTTGTTACGTTTTAACGCCGCCGATCCCGAACTTGGCTATATCCTCTATCGATAGTAGCGAAGGCGCGCCGTCCTCGTCTTCCGCAACCTTGTCTTCGATGCAAATTTTCTGCTGGCGCTGCGCCTGTTTTTCTTGATACTTGCTGGTGTTGGCCATGAGCCATTCCATATTGGTACGCGAATCGGCGTTTAGCAGCGCCTCCTGCTTCGTGATTTTTCCGGATAAGACTAATTCCAGCAACGATTCTTCAAAGGTTTGCGAGCCCTCCACCATAGATTGCTCCATCGCATCTTTGATCTTGTCCACCTCGCGGCGCTGGATCAATTCGCCGATGTGCATGTTATTAATCAGCACCTCGACCGCCGCCACCCTTTTGCCGTCCACCCCACGCACCAGACGCTGCGAAACGATGGCGCGCAAACTGATCGCCAAATCCAACAACAAACCCTCCAGTGATTCGACCGGAAATAAACTCGTAATGCGATTTAAGGCATGGTAGGCATTATTGGCGTGTAAGGTTGCAAGACATAAGTGTCCGGTCTGAGTGTAAATCAGCGCTTGGCGCATAGTGTCTTGATCGCGAATTTCACCGATTAACAACACATCCGGCGCTTCACGCAAAGCATTCACCAGCGCGGTGGCGTAGGACAGCGTATCAATCCCCACTTCGCGCTGATTCACGATTGAGCGCTGATGACGATGGATAAACTCAATGGGATCTTCGATCGCTAAAATATGGCTATTCGAATGCCGATTGCGGTGGTCAATCATCGCCGCTAACGAAGTCGACTTACCGGAACCGGTCGCTCCTACCACTAAAATCAAACCCCGCTTGTGCATCACCAATTCACTCAACACCGGCGGCAGATGCAAACTTTCCACGGTCGGCACTTTGTCGGTAATGTAACGAATGACAATGGCCACGGAGCCGCGTTGGCGAAAAACATTTACGCGAAAACGTCCGATGTTCGGTGCTGAAAGACCGAAATTCATTTCCAGCGTCGCTTCAAAGGTTTTAATTTGTTCGGCGGTCATTAAACCATAGGCAATGGCTTTAACAACGTTGTGATCCAGCACTTGTTGATTGACGGGGCGAATCTCCCCTTCAATTTTAATATAGGCTGGCGCGCCAGCCGTGAAGAATAGGTCCGAGGCATGCTTTTCCGCCATCAACCGAAAAAATTGTGAGAGATCCATGTCGCTGAGTGTAGCGTAAAACCGCGCGCGGGCGCTATACCAAACCGGTCAGGAAAGAATGGATTTTAGCCGTCCAAAAAAACCGGCGTTTTTCTCTTCCTCGTCCGCATCTTCCGCAGCCGCCGCCTGCGCGTAATTCACTTCTTTGGCTTGCCGTGCCTGGCGCGTAAATTCACGCATACTTTGCTGATGGCGTCCTAAATCGCGAAAAATACTGGGTTTATCAACGAGGTATTTGGCCATTTCGTCGAGCAATTCGCTGCTCACTTCATCGGCATCGTAAATGTACTCATTGACGGTCAAACCACCGAAATTCTTCATCTGCAAAAATATTTTGGCATTTTCGAAGTCGGCAGAAAAACGAATGGTAATCGGAATTTCGCTGGTAACATTAAAAGTCGCGCGCGACACGATACCGCGATCATTCTTGTATTCGGTACACTGATATTTTAGATTATTTTGCCATAAATAATCTTTGAGATTGTCAATCTGCGACGGCACATTGCGCTCGATGATAATGGATTTATCCGTTACGCTCTTGAAGCGCAAGATTAAGGTATTGGCAAAATCTTTCTGTCCGATGCGAATGGAATCGATGCTTAGCGCGTAATCGCGCGGACGGAAATTATCGATCATACCGAAGCCTTCGATATAATAGGAGCGCTTCAAGTCAAGATTTAATACATTCAGTTGATTCACTAACTCCGACAAATAATGATGGATTTCCTTATATTTTTTTTGCACTAAAAGGAAGCTTTGGCTCACCGCCACCAATTTAGACTGTGTCTGTTGAAGCTCATGCTGCCGCTGAGCTTCCGCCTCTTTTTTGAGATCATCTAAAAATGCCATGCTCGTTTTTCCCTTCTCATTGCTTTAACTTTAAGAATTGAACAGAGACGTAATGCATTGACTGCAAGGCAAGCTTATCAAGCTCATACCTTCCCCGATTCCGTTGTTATCGACTGTGCCTATTTTCACTTTAACTTTATTTTAATGAAAGCAAATTCCATACCGCATACCTTTAAACCAGCCTCGAATCCTTTGTAGACGCTGATTTTAGCCTATGTTAAGGTTCAAGCGATCATTGCGTATTGGCCCATTTTGGGCACCTAAGTACATCTTCCGGCCATCAGCGATAAATTTCCGACATGCGCATCCCTTATTCCGGCACCGCGCCAAAGAGTCTCAATAACTGGAAAACCATCCGCACGCTCCTCCCCTACCTGTGGGAGTTTCGAGGTCGGGTCGCGCTCGCACTAACTTTATTGATTTCCGCCAAATTTGCCAACGTCGCCGTGCCGCTAGTGCTCAAAGAAATTGTCGATTCTTTGAGTAAACCAAAAGCAATGCTGGTATTGCCGGCAATTTTTTTATTGGCCTACGGCTTACTGCGCTTTGCGAGCACTTTTTTGGGTGAGCTGCGCGACGCGGTATTCGCCAAAGTCACGCAACGTGCGATTCGACGTGTGGCATCTAAAGTATTCTGCCATCTGCACGAACTCTCGCTACGCTTTCATCTCGAACGCCAAACCGGGGGCGTGTCGCGCGACATCGAGCGCGGCACCAACGGCATCCGGCTATTACTGAATTTCATGCTTTTCAATATTATCCCGACCTTGGTCGAAATCGGCTTGGTGGCGGGTATTTTATTGGCAAAGTACGATGCCTGGTTTGCCATTATTATCTTCATTACCCTAATCTTCTATGTCGCCTTTACCTTGGTTATCACCGAATGGCGCATGGTGTTTCGCCGCACCATGAATGACATGGACTCCAAAGCCAATACCCGCGCCATCGATAGCCTCATCAACTACGAAACCGTTAAATATTTCAGCAACGAACGCTTTGAAGCCGAGCGCTACGATGAAAGTTTAAAAGTCTGGGAAACCGCTGCGGTACGCAATCAAACCTCACTCGCCGCACTCAACGCCGGGCAAAGTCTGATTGTCGCAATCGGTGTCACCCTCCTCATGTTCTTGGCCGCACACCATGTCACGCAGGGCACCATGACTATCGGCGATTTGGTGTTGGTGAATGTATTTATGATCCAACTTTATTTACCGCTGCACTTTTTAGGCTTTGTTTATCGCGAGATCAAACATTCCCTCGCGGACATGGAAAAAATGTTCACTCTGCTCGAGGAGAACACCGAAGTTCAAGACAAGCCCGATGCCGCTACACTCCAAGTAAATGGCAGTGTGGTTCGCTTTGAACACGTAAATTTCACCTACGATGCCAAACGTCCGATCCTGTTCGACTTGAGTTTTGAAATTCCTGCCGGGCGCAAACTGGCCGTAGTGGGTTCCAGCGGCGCAGGAAAATCCACCCTATCACGCCTACTATTCCGCTTCTACGATGTCAGCGACGGACGCATCCTGATCGACGGCCAAGACATCCGCGATGTCACCCAAGCCAGTCTGCGCGCAGCGATTGGTATCGTGCCGCAAGACACCGTCCTGTTTAACGATACGCTCTACTACAACATCGCCTATGGCCGCCCCGGCTCCACCCGCGAAGAAATCATACAAGCCGCAAAACACGCGCACATTCACGACTTTATCGAATCCTTACCGGATCAATACGCCAGCACCGTGGGTGAGCGCGGTTTAAAACTTTCAGGCGGCGAAAAACAGCGCGTCGCCATCGCCCGCGCCATCCTAAAAAATCCGCATATTTTGATTTTTGACGAAGCCACCTCCGCGCTCGATTCTAAATCCGAAAAAGCGATTCAAGCCGAACTCAAAGAAATTTCCGAAAATCGCACCACGCTGGTCATCGCGCACCGCCTTTCCACCATCGTCGATGCCGACCAAATCCTCGTCCTCGACCACGGGCGCATCGTCGAAAGCGGCACGCACCAAACTTTATTAGCGCAAAACGGCGTATATGCGCACATGTGGTCGTTGCAGCAACACGAAAGCGCCGAACAAATGGATTCCGAGCCAGCGCTCTAGCGCGCCTAGCTCAGCGTATCGATTTCTGCTATGGTTACGCCTCTTATCTTGTCCTGCCTGCTGCACTAATCCCTTTTAAATACTTAGCCCCGGAGATGTTTTCATGGCCACACTCGACCTCACTAAAGACAATTTCGAACAAACTATTCTCAGCAACGATTTTGTTATCATCGATTTTTGGGCGCCCTGGTGCGGTCCGTGCAAAGGTTTCGCGCCGGTGTATGAAGAGATATCAGAAAAATTTCCGAACGTGTTGTTCGCCAAGATCAATACGGAAGAAGAACAAGAGTTGGGTGGTTATTTTCAGATTCGCTCCATCCCGACCCTGATGGTGTTTCGCGAAAAAATTATCGTCTTCTCGCAGCCCGGCGCGTTGCCCGGCTCGGCTCTGGAAGAGATCATCACCAAGGCTGGCGAATTGGATATGGATAAAATTCGTGCGGAGATCGCGGCAGAAGAAGCCACCAAACCGGCTGAGTCTTAATCCTTAAGCAATTGCGCCAGCACCTCACGCACCAGCGGCAAAGTCACTGGACGCTTCACTTCCAGCGAGTAACGATCTAAAGCGTCCAGCACCGCCAGCAGCGAGGGAATATCGCGTTGCCATTTTTTGAGTAAATACGCGGCTACTTCGTGCGGTAGTGTAAAGCCGCGTGCTTGTGCATGGGTCATCAGGGCTTGGGCTTTATCCGCGTCCGACAAACATTTCACCTGAAAAACCAAGCATTGCGCTAGGCGACTTGCCAAGTCTTCGCGGATTTTAAGATGGATCGGCGCGCAGGGGCCACTCACTATCAAGCTGCCGCGAGTATCACGCATCCGGTTCATGATGTTAAACAAACAGCTTTGATCGTCCGCATCCAACGCCAATACATCATCCACCAGCACGAGATCGCAGGCCATCACCGCTTCTTCGCTGCACGGCCCCTCGCCCGTCAAGTACACACGCTGCGAATGCGCTACCGCCGCACCCGCCAGCGCCTGTAGTAAATGCGATTTACCGCAGCCTGTGCCGCCCCACAGATAAACAAAGCGTTCGTGGCTTTTTCCGGTCAGCCCAGCGCGCACATTCGCTAAGACTTCCGCATTCGGGCCAATAATAAAATTCTCCAACGTTGGCCGGGGTGGAGGTGCGATGTCGAATACCAGTTGTTTCATGGAATGCTGCCGGTCAAATCCGAGGTTTGAGGTAAAATGCGAAGGATCATAAAGCGGTCGCTACTTTACCGCATAACTTAACCAGCGAGAACGACCTTGACGACCCCTCCCACTACTTCTTTGAGCTACCGCGATGCGGGCGTGGATATCGATGCTGGCGATGCCCTCGTCGAAAACATCAAACCTTTCGCCAAACGCACCATGCGCCCCGAGGTTCTGGGCAGTATCGGTGGCTTCGGTGCCCTGTTTGAGATTTCGAAAAAATTTAAAGAACCGGTGCTGGTCTCCGGCACCGACGGTGTCGGCACCAAACTCAAACTCGCCTTCGAGATGCATCGACACGACACCGTCGGCATCGACTTGGTCGCCATGAGCGTGAACGACATTCTGGTGCAAGGTGCGGAGCCGCTCTTTTTTCTCGACTACTTCGCGTGCGGCAAGCTGGATGTGGCGACCGCTACCGACGTGATCAAAGGCATCGCGCACGGTTGCGAGTTAGCCGGTTGCGCATTGATCGGGGGTGAAACCGCAGAAATGCCCGGCATGTATCCGGCAGGCGAATACGATCTGGCTGGCTTTGCGGTCGGCGCAGTTGAAAAAAATCAAATCATTTCCGGGGCTGACATTCAAGTCGGTGATGCCGTATTGGGCTTGGCTTCCAGCGGCGCGCACTCCAACGGCTATTCGCTAATCCGTAAAATATTGCAAGTCAGCGGCGCGGATTTAAACGCGCCATTTGCGGGCCGCACCCTGGGCGAAACCATCATCGAACCCACACGCATTTACGTGAAACCCTTGCTCGATTTAATGATTGCGCTGCCGGTCAAAGGCATGGCGCACATCACCGGCGGCGGCTTGCTGGAAAATATTCCGCGCATGCTGCAACCCCATCTGACCGCTATTCTGGATAAAACCAGTTGGACTCTACCGCCCTTATTCCAGTGGCTGCAAGAAGAAGGCAATGTAGCGCAGCAGGAAATGTACCGCACCTTCAACTGCGGCATCGGCATGGCTGTCGTGGTGGCCGCCAGCGACGTGGAGCGCGCCGTGCAACACCTCAGCGCCGCAGGTGAAACGGTGGTTCGCCTCGGTAAAATTCACGCCCGCGCCGAAGGCCAAGCGCAAACCATTGTGCAATAAAGCAAAAGCTTGTCCACGAAAGCCACGAAAAGCACGAACATGTCCGGGGCGCATCTTATTACCGCGGCAGTGGTGTCGCGTGCGCATTGGTGGATAACGTCTTTCGTGGCTTTCGTGGACAACCGCTTTTAGGAATTTGACCCCATCGTGAAAAGCATTGTCATCCTGATCTCCGGTCGCGGCAGCAACATGCAAGCCATTGTTGAAGCGGGTCTACCGCTACGCATTGCAGCAGTCATCAGCAACGATACCGATGCTGATGGGCTAGCATACGCACAGCAGAAAGGCATCGCCACAGCGGTGGTGGATCATCGGCCACATGCTACGCGCGCCGCCTTCGATCAAGAATTAATGCGCCGCATTGAATCTTACACACCGGATCTGGTCGTATTGGCAGGCTTTATGCGCATTCTGAGCGACGACTTTGTGCAACACTATGCGGGGCGTTTGATCAATATTCATCCTTCGCTTTTGCCGGCGTTTCCCGGCCTCGCCACACATCGCCGGGCATTGGAAGCGGGTGTTAAAATTCATGGCTGCACCGTGCATTTCGTTACACCGGTAGTGGATCACGGCCCCATCGTGGCGCAAGCCGCTATCGCCGTAAACAGCCGCGATAGCGTGCACACTTTAGCCGCGCGCGTGTTGCAGCAAGAGCACTTGATTTATCCGCAAGCCCTGCGCTGGTTTGCCGAAGACCGGCTCAGCATCGTACAAGGAATCGTAACCGTACTGGGTACGGATTCCGCAAACACAGCGTTACGTACGCCTTGGGAGACTCCATGAAATACCGCCTTGCCGCACTACTCCTCTGCACCCTGAACCTGCCCGTATGGGCCGCCAACCCGAACCAGGTTACCAGCGTATACAGCGTGCTGCGCGGTGGCCAAGCCATCGGTGAAATTCAAGAAACGTTGAGCATGACACCCGGACATTACCGTCTGGAGAGCAGCACCATCGCCGTCGGCGTATTGGCCGTTTTCGTCAAGGAAACCATTACCCAAACCAGCAGCGGCCTGTGCAATGAAACCGGCTTCCACCCGCAGCAATACACGTATCAGCGCAGCAACAAACCACAAAAAAATCTGGATGCGCGCTTTGATTGGGAAAAGAAAAGCGCCACGTTTAACTTCGACGGCAAAACCGAAACCCAGGCGTTGCCGGAACAAATGCAAGATCGCTTGAGCTTGGCGTATCAATTCCGTTATTGGCCGAAAACACAGGCTTCGTTACGCTTACCCGTCAGTAACGGTAAAAAAATCACTGAGTATAATTTAGTGCGCACTGGAGAAGAAAATATTACAGTACCCGCTGGCAGCTTCCACACCACACGTTATGCGCGTGAACACACGGCGGACGACGAAGGCATCAGCGTCTGGTACAGCGATCAATTTGCGGCACCGATTAAAATCATTATCGAGGAAAAAAAAGGCGTGCAAACCGAGCAAGTTCTCATCCGTACCACGAGTGAATAATGCGGGTACGCCGGGCGAAGCCGTTACTCACCGCGCTGCTGCTCTCGTTTTTATTGCATCTTGCGTTGCTGCTGAGCCCCGCAATTGAACTAACTCATTGGGAAAAACCACCCACGCTCACGGTGACCCTGCAAGAACCACCACCGAAGCCGATCCCACCCATCGCCGCGCCTAAACCGCCACCGCGTCCAAAAGTACACAAACCAGCGCCACCGCGTGTTGCACCCATAGCGGCCATCGCCGAACCTGACCCTGTCGCGATACCGGTGCCGACTGAAACCGCACCGACTCCGCCAACACCAACGGAACCGGCACTAGAGCCGGAACCCCTGCCTGCGCCACCACCTGTCATCGAACCACCGCTGATTACAGCGCGCGTTACATTTCCCGCGCATATTGAAATGCAATATGCGGTACACCGTGGTGATCGCGGTATCAAACTGGGTACCACCACCCACACATGGCATGTCAGTGGAAATCAATATCTACTCACCAGCACCACCGAAGCCAGTGGACTTTTTTCACTGTTTTACAGCGGTCGCTATATTTTAACCAGTCGCGGCATTATCACGCCGGACGGGTTGCAGCCGACCTCCTTCTGGATTCAGCGCGGCCAAAGCACGGACCACACCGAATATGCCGAATTTAACTGGGAAGCGAAAACACTGGATTTTGGTAAGAGCAACGACCGCCACAGCGCGGCCATTACCCCAGGTGCGCAAGATCAGCTCTCCGTATTTTACCAACTAGCGCTCACCGCTCCGCATGCGAGCGGTTTACATTTTTCGCTCACGACCGGACGCAAATTCAATCAATACACTTACCAATTGGTCGGTGAAGAAACGTTGGACACGGCGCTCGGTAAAATGAAAACTCAACGCCTAACGCGTGTCCTCGACAAAATTGACTCCAACGAAAGCACCGACATTTGGCTAGCGATTGATTATCACTATTTACCAGTACGCTTTCGCTTGGGTACACGCGACGGCGAAGTATTGGATCATTGGGTAAAGGAAATGCGGCTGGATGGCCAACGTGTTGAGATTAAACCGGAAGTAGCGTCGCCGCAATCAAACGCGCCGGATGATATTGGTCGTTAAGGTTTTGCCGCCGGCACTACCGGCTTGGGTGTAAAACCCGGTTCCTCTACCACCTTCACCGCGCTAATGAAATATTGCGTATCACCAAAACAAGTATTGGGTACGCCGATGTGCTGCTCATAAACCAGCGCCACGCGTTTTCCGATCAATTGGTTGATTTGAGCGGCGACTTGTTCATCGCGCACGGTAAAATAAAACTTCTCGGCCACGGTGCCCGGCATCGACACCAGCGCCATTTCACCTTCCCAGGTTTTACACAGAAAACCTTTGTGCGAAAATTTTTGAACATAACCCGCGCGCTCACCGTTGGAATAACTCCAACTCAACACCAGCCAAGTGTAGGCAATGAATAGCAGCACGGCGAGCGTCATAACTGCCGCTAAGACCTTAATAACTTTCCCGCCGACTTGGTTCATACACCCTCCATCAGAGTCGACGAGATTAACATAGCTGATCCGAACCGGGCAAAACGCTTTGGACGCACCGCCGCGATCCAGCTAGAATGGCCGCAACTCTCAAAGCAGCATGATGAATACCGCCAAAAATATCGAACAACTCATTGCCGTTAGCCTGCTGGTTTTACTCATCATCGGCAGCTATTGGGTACTACAACCCTTCATTTCGGCGCTGCTGTGGGCGGCGTTGTTGTGTTATGCCACATGGCCGTTATTTACCCACCTCAATCGTTGGTTCAAACAACGGCGCAGTATAGCGGCCGCTTTATTATGCATTGTACTAACGACCATTGTAGTAGTGCCCGTCGTCGTCGTAGCGGTCTCTTTGGCGGACAACGTTAGTAAGTTGAACGGCATGCTGCACACGGTACTGGCACAGGGTCTACCCGCGCCGCCCGCCTGGGTCGCCGGACTACCGCTGGTGGGCGAAAATTTAAATACCGCTTGGCTCTCCGCTGTCAACGACACCGCAAGCTTGCTCGATCCGCTCAAACACAATCTACCCGCGCTCAGTAAATGGCTGCTGGGGCGCAGCGTCGCCTTGGGCAATGGTGTAGCACAACTGTCCCTCTCCATGTTTATACTGTTTTTTCTGTATCGCGATGGTGCGGCTTTAGCGCAACACATGAACAACGCTTTGATGCGCATCGGCGGCGATCATGCGCGCAGTTTATTGCAGTTGGCCGGCAATACGGTTAAGGGCGTTGTGTACGGAGTTCTCGGCACCGCTATCGCACAAGGTTTACTTGCCGGTGTCGGTTTTTGGATGGCCGGTGTACCGGGCGTTTTATTGCTCGGCTTGATCACTTTCTTCTTATCCGTTGTACCGATGGGGCCGCCCTTAGTTTGGCTGCCCGCCGCCGCTTGGTTGTATTACCAAGGCGAAGTGGGCTGGGCGATATTTTTGGTAGTTTGGGGCATCGCGGTGGTTTCCAGCATCGATAATTTTTTAAAACCGTATCTCATCAGCCAAGGCGCTGCGATGCCCTTCGTGCTAGTTTTACTGGGTGTACTCGGCGGACTGGCCGCGTTTGGCTTTGTGGGCGTTTTCCTGGGCCCAACCTTACTGGCGGTGGGTTATAGCATCATCCGCGATTGGACACTCGGCCCCGTAACTCCGGTACAACCTTAAGATGATCCCGAATCGCAACACACTGGCGCATGCCTGCGCCGCGTTGGATTTAATTTTGACCTTTAACGAGCCAGCGGACGGCGTGCTCTCGCGCTACTTCCGCGCCAACCCCGAACTCGGTAGCCAAGACCGCGCTTTTATTGCCGAATCCACCTTCGGCGTACTGCGCCGCAAGCGGCTGCTCGAAGCGGTTTCCGAGCAGAGCGCGGGCCGCGGTTTACTGCTTAGTTATTTAGTCCGTGTGGTCGGTGTTAGCATTCGCCAACTCGCCAACGTGTTACAACCGGAAGAAGGCGAATGGCTTGGCGCTATTAAATCGCACGCCACCAGCCATCTGCCACTCGCGGTGCAGCTCGATCTACCGGATTGGTTATGCGAACGCCTACAAGCGCAAATGTCCGAGGCGGATTTGCTTGCCCTAGCGCGCGCGCTGCAGCAGCCCGCACCCTTAGATTTGCGCGTCAACACCCTGCGCGCCACGCGTGAAGAAGTCATCGCCAAACTCGGTGCCGATAAAATCAACGCCGTCGCCACGCCCTACTCGCCCATCGGCGTGCGCCTGGACAGCAAACCTGCACTGAATAAAAATCGGCTTTTTGTCGGCGGCAAAATCGAAGTGCAAGACGAAGGCAGCCAACTACTCGGTTTTTTGGTCGCGCCGACACGCCACGACACCGTCGTTGATTTCTGCGCCGGTGCCGGAGGCAAAACCCTGATGCTGGGTGCCATGATGAACTCGCAAGGGCGCTTGTACGCCTTCGACATTTCCGAAAAAAGACTGACGAATTTAAAACCGCGCCTTAAGCGCTCCGGGCTCTCCAACATCCACCCGCATTTAATCCAAAACGAAAACGACACCAAGGTCAAACGCCTCGCCGGGAAGATCGACCGCGTATTGGTGGATGCGCCGTGCAGCGGGCTCGGCACCCTGCGCCGCAACCCCGATCTTAAATGGCGGCAATCGCCCGAGTCCGTTGCCGAACTCGTCGCCAAACAAAGCGCTATCCTCGAATCCGCCGCCCGCCTAGTCAAACCCGGCGGGCGCTTGGTGTATGCCACGTGCAGCTTGCTGCGAGAGGAGAACGAAGACGTGGTCAACGCCTTCCTCGAGCGTCATCCCGAATTCAGCGTGGTCGATGCCGGCGAACTGCTCGCCAAACATGAAATCCCACTCGCCACTGGAGGCTTCTTCAAACTCAGCCCGGCAACGCATCATACGGATGGATTTTTTGCGGCGGTGTTGACGCGGCAAAATGTACCCGCCCAATCGGGTTAATTTTTCACTCCTTCCCACTGCGCGAGAGAAGGAGTGAAACGGTACGCAAGTTGGCTCAACTCGATGCGGCACAGCGGCTTGACCGTCAAAGTAATCCGTATATACTTAGTGTGCATCCATACAAGGAATCCTCTATGACAACCACACGCGTATTTAAATCCGGCCACAGCCAGGCCGTGCGTCTGCCGAAAGAATTTCGCTTCAATTGTAGCGAGGTAGAAATTTTTCGCCGTGGCAATGAAATTGTTCTACGTGAACGCCCCAGCACAACCGAAGACGTACTGGCCCTACTCAACGCCTTTTCTGACGATTTTATGAATGAGGGTCGTAGCGAGGCCGCGCCCCAAGAACGGGAACCGTTGTGAGTAGCGCTCACTTCCTACTCGATACCGATACCTGCATTTATCTCATTAAGAATAGGCCGCTGACCGTCGCCCGAAAGCTAGCCAAGCTGCCTGCTGGTCACACCGGTATTTCCGTTGTCACCTATGGCGAGCTATGGCGCGGCGTGCAAAAAAGCCAGCACATCGAACGCAATGCCGAAGCACTTGCAGCCCTGGTGAGCATCTTGCCGGTCCAACCCCTGGCGAATGAGGTAGGACTTCACTATGGCGATATTCGCGCAACACTAGAGCGCGCCGGCAAGCCCATCGGCAACAACGATCTTTGGATCGCCGCCCATGCCCGCGCTATGGGCTGGACACTGGTTACTAACAATGAGCGAGAATTTACCCGTGTCAGCGAATTGCGCTTACAAAACTGGGCCAAGTGACACATCAAGCGCTTGCTGCGCTCATCTTCGCGCGCGGCTTGGGCAATGGCGTGGTCGTACTCGGCAATACGTGCGTCGAGTTGATCAGCGTGGGCTGAGAGATCGTTGATGCATTGCTTAGAATAACCCGGTAGATCGTCCAGATGTTTGTCGATGCCTTGGCGCAGACCGGTCACCTTCTGTGGCAGGACGATGCCGAATTCGGAAATCAGCCCACGCAGCCGGTTATAGGTCGCGGTGCGCTCGGCGACAAAGCCTTGACGGGTGCGGTGCAGGCACAAGATGATCTGCTGATGCTCTTCCTTGACGGGGACAAAGCGCATGTGGGGCCGGGTGATGGCCTCAGCGATGGCGGCGGCATCCGCCGCATCGTTCTTGCCGCGTTTACCGCTCATGCGGTAGGGGGTGACAAACTTTGGGGCCATGAGTTTGACGGTGTGGCCGTGAGTCCGAAACAGGCGTGCCCAGTGGTGGGCGCCGGAGCAGGCTTCCATGCCGATCAAACACGGTGGTAAATTGGCGATGAGCGGTAATAGCTGATCGCGGGATACTTTGGGTTTGACTAGCTCGGCGCGCCCGTGTTCATTCACACCGTGTACCGCAAAAATGTTCTTGGCGAGATCAATTCCGATGGTGATAATGGGCATGACTTTTTCCTTTCGTGGTTTGGATGAAAACGACACTTTCCATCATGGCACTTTGGATGCCGTTTGCGACTACTTCGCTGCCGCCTTGGGACGGGGAAGTCCCTTTCATTCGTTAGGAATTATGTTTATATGACTATGACTCGCCAACCACATAAAAAATGGACACCTGAAGAAGATGTAGACCTTGATCAAAGATTTCTAGGGGGAGCATTCCCCCCAGAAATTGCCCATGCCCTTGGGCGCTCAGAGTTGGCTATCCGTGCTCGGCTTGCTAAGCATAAACTTTTACCTGGCATTACTGCTGATGATCTTGAGTTCTTCTCTGCGCTTAGAGCAAAGCCATTAGAACCGATACTCCCGTCCTCGGAGCAAAATATATATCCTATCGTGGAACCAATTCCCAGTGTAGATATTCAACAAGCATTCCACCGGTTTCACTTCGTCTATGGCATTGTCAATCCGCGCAATCAGGTATACGTTGGATACACTCAAGATGTATGGCATAGGGTCAGGCAACATAATCGTAATGTTGGAGCCGTCGCAACAAAAAATTCAGGTCCATGGTTCCCTTTTTCTATTTATTGTTTTGCTGCCGAAGTTGATGCGCGCTCTATGGAAACTTACATTCACCGCAATTTCAAAGAATTTACAGAACGCACTGAAATTTCTCTATGTGAAGTGCTGTCACAAATTGGAGTCCCTTTCAATCTTGCTGAGCTTGTACGAGTGTAAAATCCTAACCCTGCTATAAAGACTTCCCTGTCAACCCTGCCGACGTAGCGGTGTTGTTCTTTTTTTGCAGACGGTTTTTTTATTCCATTTTTCTTCTCCTGCGTATTTCACTGCGTAGCACGATGAGCCATGACAAGAACAGACTGCATTTCTATAATC
>JAYVZN010000031.1:0-35572 GCA_043783305.1 Betaproteobacteria bacterium | reverse complement strand
AAGTACCGGTCGCCGTGTCTGTCGATGCGATTCAGACCGTGCGCGCTTGGACTGTTGTATTCGGCCGCTATGGCCAGTTTTTTGAGGCGCGCCCTTTAGAACTCGGGCGTAGCGACGGGCGCATGGTGGAAGTGCTCAAGGGTCTAAGCGCCGGAGAAAAATATGGCGCGGGCAATAGCTTCGCGATCAAGGCCGATCTGGGGAAATCCGGCGCCACGCACGACCATTAATGGCACGTTTAGTGATGCTGAAAATAGCAGGCGGACCATCCAACCCTACCGAATTAGGACTGAAATCATGTTCGAACGACTCTTGAATTTATCTATACACCAGCGTTGGTTCGTCATGCTGGTGGTCTTGGCCATGGCCATTTTGGGCGTTTATAACTACCAAAAATTGCGCATCGACGCCGTGCCCGATATCACCAATGTGCAGGTGCAAATCAACACCCAAGCGACGGGCTTTTCTCCCTTGGAAGTAGAAAGCCGGGTGACTTTTCCCATCGAAACGGTGATGGCCGGCTTGCCCGACTTGGATTACACGCGCTCAGTGTCACGTTACGGGCTGTCCCAAGTGACGGTGGTTTTCAAGGACGGCACCAATATCTACTTTGCACGGCAGTTGGTGAGCGAGCGCATTCAAGAAGCTAAGGGAAAGCTGCCGGTCGGGGTGGAGCCTGCCATGGGTCCTATTTCTACAGGCTTGGGTGAAATATTCATGTACACGGTGCAGGCAGAAGCGGGCGCGAAAAAACCCGATGGTACGGCGTATAACCCCACTGACTTGCGCGAGATTCAGGATTGGATTATCAAGCCACAGTTGCGCACGGTGCCGGGCGTAACGGAAGTTAATTCCGTCGGCGGTTTCGTCAAGCAATTTCACGTCACGCCTTTTCCCGACAAACTGGTCGCGTATGGCTTGAGTTTGCAAGACGTCACCACCGCACTAGAACGCAATAATCTCAATGTGGGCGCAGGGTATATCGAAAAAAGCGGAGAACAATACCTGGTGCGGTTGCCGGGGCAAGTGGCGAACCTAGATGAGATCGGCGACATTCTGTTGGGCTCGCGCCAGGGCGTGTCGGTGCGCATCAAGGATGTGGCAGATGTTTTGATCGGCAAGGAATTACGTAACGGTGCCGCCACGCAGAATGGCGAAGAAGTGGTGTTGGGCACGGTATTCATGTTGATCGGCGAGAACAGTCGTACGGTGTCTAGGGCGTCGGCCGAAAAGCTGAAAGTGATCAACGGCAGCTTGCCGCAAGGTGTCGTTGCCACCGAAGTATATAACCGCACTATTTTGGTGGACAAGACCATCCGCACCGTGGCGACCAATCTGATTGAAGGCGCGGCCTTGGTGATTGCGGTGCTGTTCCTGTTACTCGGCAATCTGCGTGCGGCGTTGATTACTGCGATGGTGATCCCGCTGTCCATGCTGTTTACCTTCACGGGCATGGTGAGCAATAAAGTCAGTGCCAACCTTATGAGTCTGGGTGCGCTGGATTTCGGCATCATCGTCGATGGCGCTATTGTGATTGTTGAAAACAGTATTCGACGCCTCTCCCACAGTCAGACGCACTTGGGGCGCGTGCTGACGCGGGCGGAGCGTTTCACCGTGGTGTTCGACTCCGCCAAAGAAGCGCGCCGTCCACTGCTCTACGGCCAGCTCATTATCATGGTGGTGTACATCCCCATTTTCGCCTTGTCCGGCGTAGAGGGAAAAATGTTTCATCCGATGGCCTTCACCGTGGTCGCGGCACTGTTCGGTGCGATGATACTTTCCGTGACCTTTATCCCTGCGGCAATCGCGACATTCCTTACGGGCAAAGTGGCGGAAAAAGAAAATCACGCCATGATTTGGGCCAAAAAAATCTATACACCGGCGCTGGATGCGGCACTGAAAAATACCGGTCTTACGGTCACTATCGCCATCGTTGCCGTGGCGTTGTCGGGGCTGCTGGCAGCGCGCATGGGTAGCGAGTTTGTACCCAGCCTCAACGAGGGCGATATTGCCTTGCATGCCTTGCGTATTCCGGGTACCAGCCTGAGTTCCGCAGTGGAAATGCAAAAGGTGTTGGAAGAGAAGATCAAGACTTTTCCCGAAGTGGATAAAATTTTCGCCAAGATCGGCACGGCGGAGATTGCCACCGACCCGGTGCCACCGAGCGTCGCGGACAATTTCGTCACCCTCAAGCCGCAATCGGAGTGGCGCAAACAGTTCCGCACCAAAGCGGAGTTGGTGGCTGCGATGGAGGTTGCGGTGAAGCAGGTGCCGGGCAACAACTACGAGTTTACGCAACCGATACAGATGCGCTTTAACGAACTCTTGTCAGGAGTACGCGCCGACGTAGCCGTTAAAGTGTTCGGTGACGATCAGGATGTGTTGCGCACCTTGGGCGGGCAGATCGAAAAGATATTGGAAACCGTACCCGGCGCAGCCGATGTAAAGGCCGAGGTCTTGACCGGCTTGCCCACGCTGTCGATCCAAATGGATCGCGCCAAGATGGCGCGCCACGGCTTGAATGCATCCGAGGTGCAGAACGCGGTTTCCATCGCGGTTGGCGGCATGAGTGCCGGCGCGATCTTCGAGGGCGACCGCCGCTTCGATTTGCAAGTGCGATTGCCGGAACGTTTCCGCAGCGATGTAGATGCCTTGAAACGCCTGCCGATCATGCTGCCGGCAACGCCAGGAAATAATGCGGCCTATACCTCCTTGGGCGAACTGGCCAACATCGAAGTACTACAAGGCCCAAATCAGATCAGCCGCGAAAACGGCAAACGGCGCATAGTGGTTAGCGCCAATGTGCGTGGCCAAGATATCGGCACCTTCGTAGGTGATGCGCAGGCCTTGGTGCGTAGCCAAGTGCAATTACCCAGCGGCTACTGGATCACCTGGGGCGGACAGTTCGAGCAACTCATCTCCGCCACGCAGCGCTTAAAGATTGTGGTGCCGATTGCGCTGGGGCTGATTTTCGTTCTGCTGTATGCCATGTTCGGCAATTTCCGCGAAGGCCTGCTGGTGTTTACCGGTGTACCGTTCGCGCTGACCGGCGGCATTTTGGCACTTTGGCTACGGGATATTCCACTCTCCATCTCAGCTGGTGTGGGTTTCATCGCCTTGTCCGGCGTGGCGGTGTTGAACGGCCTGGTGATGTTGTCTTTCATCCGCACGCTGCGCGAGGAAGGCAAAGGCTTGGATGAGGCCGTGCGCCTCGGCGCGCTGACGCGCCTGCGCCCGGTGCTCATGACGGCACTGGTCGCAGCCCTGGGTTTCATACCCATGGCGCTGGCGACTGCCACCGGCGCGGAAGTGCAGCGACCCTTGGCGACCGTCGTGATCGGTGGGATTTTGTCTTCGACTTTGCTGACGTTATTAGTGTTGCCGGTGTTGTACCGGCTCGCAGACGGTTGGGCAAAACACTGAAAAAAGTGTTTGTGTCCTTTCGACCACGCTGTGTTTGTAGCCGGAAAGAAAATTGTACGGCGATTAGCCGTCGAATGAATGATCGATTTCAGCATGATATTGCCCACCTATCTGGTCACATTTACTTAGAGTAAATTAAACGCCGGGTGCGGTGGGTAATACGATAGAAGCTTGCTACCAACCAACTATTTTATCTTCCTCAACTTCGATCTCATTCACAAACGCCCAAGCTCGGATAAACGCCGGTTCTAATTCATCTACGCTTTCTTGCACTTTTTCCCAATTCTTGGTTTTAGATGAAATTTCTAGATTGCGGGCTATTTCACGAATATCGCCAGCACCGATGTAAGCCGAGGCACCTTTAATTTCGTGCGCACGTGCAGCAATTAGCACGTAATCTTGACTGTCGCAGGCACTGGCGATTTGTTCGATCAAGTTTTGTGTGCTGGATAAATACAGAGTGAGCAATTCATGTTGTGCAGAGGGGTCATTGCGGAACATGTTCGCTACTTTTTTCATGTCAATAGGCGGGTTGTTATCGCTCTCTAAGCGTTGGATTTCTTGTGCGGCTTCTTCTTGGGCCGCACTGTAGCGTTCGGTGAAACCAGGTACCCAATGTTTGAGTGTTTCTTCTAGGTCTTCAGCCTTGAGTGGTTTCACTAGGTAGTCGTCCATACCGCCGTCTAGGGCGCGGTCATGGCCTTCGCGACGGGCGTTGGCCGACATGGCGACGATGGGTGTGCGTTTACTGTTTCGATTCATAAGTTCGCGATGTCGAATTTCGATACAGGCTTCAAAACCATCCATCTCTGGCATTTGGCAATCCATGAGCAGCAAATCATAGGGTAGACGTTGCATGGCATCGACGGCCTCCAGGCCATTGGCGGCGACATCGGCACGGATGCCGAATTTACGCAGCATATAAACCACGACTTTTTGATTAACCACGTTGTCTTCCACGACCAATACGCGCACCGGTAAAGTGGCGAGCCGCAATCCCGAGACGGCAGGTGGCAATTCGGTATGGGGTTCTCGGGTTAATACGTTGGCCAAGGTGTCGGATAAGCGTGTTAGTTTGATTGGTTTGGTAATTTGAACTTGAATGCCATGTGCTAATAATTCTTTGCTGTTATAGCGTTGTGCGATGCCGGTGAGCAAAATCACATGCGCGGCATTTAAAGTAGAATCTTTATGAATGGCTTTGGCTAGGGACAAGCCGTCACTTTCGCCGAGTTGATGATCGATCAGGACAACTTGCACGGCTTGGTTGCGCGCGTGCGCTGCGGCTAGTTTTGCCAGTGCTTCCGGATGATTGGCGGCGGATTCCTGCGGCATGCGCCAAAAATTAAATTGATGCGCTAAACTTTCACGCAATGCGCTATTACGGCTGACGATTAAGACACGAATGCCCTGTAAAACTTCGGTGGTCTGTAGTGCGGCATGATGGGTATTTTGTTTTTGTACGCGAGTGGTAAACCAAAATGTACTGCCGGTACCGGGTTCGCTAATAACGCCGATGCCGCCGCCCATCATTTCCGCCAGTTGTTTGGAAATGGTCAGTCCTAAGCCGGTGCCGCCATATTTGCGGGTGGTGGAACCATCGGCTTGCGAGAATGCTTGGAATAATCGTTGTTGACTTTCCTCGGAAATACCAAGGCCCGTGTCGGTAATTGAAAAGTGTAGTTGCGCATTGGATTCGTCTAAATCCAGCAAGCGCACTCGCACTACGATATCGCCGTGCTCGGTAAATTTAACGGCATTATCGATGAGATTCGTAAGTATTTGACGTATACGCCCAGGGTCACCCAAAAGTGCGTTGGGGAAGGTCGGCGGGATGTCGCAAACCAATTCCAATCCCTTGCTTTGAGCACGTTCGGCGAGTAATTCTGCAACATCCTGCACCGTGTCGCGTACACTAAATTCGACAATCTCCATATGCATTTTTCCGGCTTCAATTTTAGAAAAATCGAGAATGTTATTAATGATACCCAGCAGCGATTCAGCCGAAGAGTGTACTGTTTCTGCATATTCACGTTGTGCGGAATTGAGTTTGGTATCGAGCAGCAGGCCGACCATGCCGATAATGCCGTTCATCGGTGTGCGAATCTCGTGGCTGACGTTGGCGACAAATTGCGACTTTATGCGGGAAGCTTCTAGCGCGGTTTCGTAGGCGGTTTTAAAACGATCCTCATTGCGCTTGCGCTCGGTAATATCACGCATAATGGCTTGCACCACGACTTGACCGTTCAGCACCATCGAATGCAGTGAAATTTCACTGGGGAACTCCGTGCCATCACGCTTTAAACCCAGCCATTCGAAATCGCAATGGCCGTTTTCTATGGCGCGCTGGATGTATCTACCCGCGTATTCCGCAGAGGGTGTGCCGTCCGGTTGGGTGGGCGGCCCTAGATCGCTGGGTCGTCGGCGACAAAATTCGGCGACGTTGGCGAGTTGGAATAAATCTACGGCGGCTTGATTGCAGTCGGTAAACCCTTGTTCATCGAGCAAAACAATACTGTCCGAGTTAGTGGTAAAAAGTGTTTTATATTTAATCTGCTCACGCTCAATGGCAACCGATTGTTGCTTGGTTCGCCGCAGCACAAAGATCGCAATGGCCGCACCGATAAGCGCTAAGCTCGCTCCCATCAAGGTCATGATTAATTTGGTTTTGATATAAGCAGCGGCGGCTTCATACGCCGCTTTATTGCTGGCACTGCGCTGTAGCGCCAGCATGCTGTCCAATTCGGCAACCAGTTCTTGTTGCGCTGGAATTGCTTCATCGTGCATCGATTTCAGTGCTTCCGCATTGCGCTCTTCCATCGCCAGTTCTAAGCTGCGCACCACGATGGGTTGGGTGGCGGTAGCGGATGTCCGGATACTGTCCAGAATGTCTTTCTCCCTTGGGCTGGAGATCATCGTATCCATGATTTTTCGTGCGTTGGTAAAATTGACACCATAACTAAAAAACTTCTGCAGCTCGGCATCTTTTTCGAAGTGATCGTGCGCGCTGACGATGGTATGCATGGAGATGATGCGTTGCCGCAAGGAGTCACGCATGATGCTGGCCAGCTCAATTTTTTTATTATTCTCGTTCACAATGCGCTCAAGCCGACCATTGATCGAGGACATTTGCGTCAATCCCAGTACAGCAAGCGAAACCATTAGGGCCAGCACCACAGCAAATCCGGTGCCGATGGAAAACATCATGTATTTGGAGAACATTGCGCTTCGGAAGGAGTGAGTATTAGGCCGGATTTAATACCCCTTGCGCTCGGCTGGCAAGGGGTTAGCGTTGAATTTTACGGCGTATATTAAACAATCGCCCCATCCGGCTTTTAAGTCGTAAAGTGACTCAGGGATAGAACCGCGCCGTGGCGAAAATGGCGACGACGCAGGGATCTAAATTGCACGAAAGCGCAACAACGTGTTTAAGCGACCTTCAAACCAAGCGTCGAAGGTCACCAGGGAAGGTGTAATCGAAACTTTAAAACCAGTTTGTCGTGCGGGCGTGATATCGATAAAGTGCAATTTCTTGGTTTTAACAATCACGTCCATGCTGACGTGCATGGGATAATAGCCATCAAGAAATTTACGCATGAAGGGGCCATTGGTAATATACAAATCGCCATCCGGTTGCTTGTAGAGTACTTTGCTTTTGAGTGCGACACAGATTTTTGCATTCTCGTGTACTTGTCGCAATTGCACCGTACTTCCTTCGATCCAGGCTTCGTCAATTCCGGTGTGGGACACGATACGCAAATCGCTCACGCGGTCTTTACGAAACACGATTTGGGTGGCTGGGACTTTATCTAAATTCGAGTGGCATTGGCGTAATTCAGCCCAGCCGTTGAGCACGGTTTGATCGTCGATGGTCAGCCTATTTTCGTGATGATGCACACGTTTGGCGGGTGGCGCGGCAAGAAAATTAAGTTCGCCTTCATTGACATCGGCGGCACTCGGATCGGCTGGTGCATTAAACCAATTTTCCTGCTCTTGTTTTGTAAGTTCCTGTGCAAAGAGCGGAGAAATAACAAACAGCAAGCTCAGCCATAAAAACAGTCGCGCCATGAATATGCTCGATGAAGTATGCGGTAAGGGCGACTATGCCCCCCCTCGACAGAGGCTGTCAATTGCGGGTTTGAAACTTATTCGGAGAGAGCAAAACGGCGCGCGCCGTTGAAACGTTTTGACCAGTATTTTTCGTTTAAATCCGATACCGTCACATCGCCGCTGGTGGAACTACTGGCGTGGATAAAGCGATTGTTACCGAGATAGATGCCGACATGGGAAAATGCGCGGCGCAGTGTATTAAAGAAAACAAGGTCGCCCGGTTTGAGTTCACTCCGGACGATTTGAGTGCCGATTTGGCTAATGGAGCGCGTGTTACGCGGAAGTGCCAGCCCTGCAACTTGTCCGTAGACATAGCGTACAAATCCGCTACAGTCGAAACCGGTGTCGGTGTCGTTGCCGCCGTATTTATAGCGCGTGCCGTTAAGGCTAAGGGCATAGAGTAATAAATCGTCGGTTTTATCCGCGGCGACTGGACTGGCATGAGGTGCTGCAAGCGGGTCACTCACGGTGCTCGTGGTCGACTCGGAATTCGCTGTTTCTGCCGAGGCGAACGTACTCGACAGGACAAAAATAGTGGTCAGCAGGATTAAAAAAGCGCGCATAGTCTACATTTAAGGAGAATTTTTACAGTTTGTAAAGTTAAACCTACTTAACACTTAATTCATCAAAAGCCACATTCGGCTACGCTTAAATAGCCATAATGGCCATACTTTCTAAGGAGAAACCAGCATGAGCGATAGTGAAAATGATCAAATTAAAGCCGAGGTTGCCGTTGCAACAGAGCAGAGTGAAAATTTGCATGCACGGGTACGCGATATCACGGTACGTGCGATGTCACGCCGTACTTTATCGTCCGGTGAGATTATGGCGGTGGTGCGTGCCGTAACCGAAGGTATAACCTTGGGGCTAGGACATCGAACAGGTGAGATCAAAGAGGCCGTTCGCGAAGCATTGGGAGGCTTGGATGAAGCACTGCAAAAAGTGGCTGAATCCACCAAGTTGGCGGCACAGCAGCTTATTGCGCAAGGCAAGGAGTTTGGCGTGCAAGACTTAAAACCCGCGATGGACGAGTTAAAGCAAATGGAAGAAATGTTTCTGAACACCGTCTCCAAGGTTAGCGAAGCCGCCGGTGGACGGATCAAAGAAGAATTTACGGCGCAACTCAAGCACGTGCGTCGCAGTGGCACGGATAGCGGACGGGTGATCGCGGCAACGCTGGCTGAATTCAACCAGCGTACCGGTTCTACCTTGAAAAGCGGCGTGCGGCAAACGGCCAGCGCGGCGCTAGAGATGAAGCAGCGTTTGACCTTGCTTGCGAGCGGTATTTTGGCTGGCATGGCGGATGCTTTGCAGGAAAAAGCCAAACCCGAGGAACGGAAAGCGCGTTAATGCTATTAGAAACGATTAGTCTGGTTCGAGACCTACCCCGTCTGCACGAAATTTCCTCGGTTTTAATTCGTTACGGTGCCGGGGATCTCGTGCGGCGTTTGGGTGTGAGCACCATGCTCGAGCGGGCAGGGCGTGTATTGCATTGGAAGCAAGCGGTTGAAAATCAAAACTTAGATCCGGCGGTACGTTTCCGCCAAGCCCTGGAGGAATTAGGGCCCAGCTTTATTAAGTTGGGCCAAGTGCTGGCGACACGGGTTGATTTATTTCCACCCCATTGGATCGGCGAATTAGAAAAACTTCAATCCAGCGCACCGGCGTTATCGTTCGAGGAAATGCTGCCGCAAATGCGTCTAGCGCTAGAGGGTCGCGACCCGCGGGAGGTCTTCGATAATTTGAATACGACAGCGCGCGCTGCGGCCTCGATTGCTCAAGTTTACGAAGCAAATTTAAAAGACGGCACAGCGATTGTGATCAAGGTGCTCCGTCCCGGTATTACGACTAAGATCGAAGCGGATTTGCGCATCATGGCGCATATTGCACGCTTGGTGGAGGCGGAGTTTGCGGAGACGCGCCGCTATCAACCACGACAGGTGGTGCAGCAATTCGCAAAATCCATGCGGCGTGAACTCGATCTCGCCGCAGAAGCACGCAATATTCAACGTTTCGGTGAAAAATTTGCCGAGGATAAAACCGTTTTTATTCCCCGTGTATTCTGGGATTATGTCGGACACACGATGAATGTACAGGAGCGTGTTGACGGTATTCCCGGTAATCAATTATCACAAGCCGATGCGGAGGGCCTCGACCGCCGTTTGCTCGCGCACCGCGGTGCCGATGCGGTACTGCGCATGATCTTGATCCACGGCCATTTTCATGCCGATCCGCATCCCGGAAATGTGTTTTATCTCAGCGGAAATCGTATCGCGCTGGTGGATTTCGGCATGACCGGTATGCTCACGCATGAGCGGCGCAATCAAATCGCTGATTTATTGCTGGCGATTATCAGCAAGGACGAAATGTCTTTACTGAATGTCCTCATGGAGTGGACTGGCGACTCGGTCATCAATGAAAGCAAGCTTGCCTCGGATGTGATTGAATTTATTTTTAATTATTCCAGCGTACATCTTAAAGATATTAGTTTTGGTAATTTGCTGAATGAATTGACGGCGATGATCCGGGAGCATCAGCTAGTCTTACCTTCGGATTTAACCTTGTTGTTTAAAACCCTAATTACCTTGGAGGGCTTGGGACGGCAACTCAATCCGGATTTTGATATGGGCGAGCACGCTGAACCTTTTGTCAGAGAAGTCTTGCGCCTGCGCTACGCGCCCGACGCGGTCTTAAAACGCGGTGTGCATAACGTCAAAGATATTGCTTCGGTTCTGACCGGGTTGCCGCGCGACCTAGCCAAATTTTTCAAAGAATTGCGCCGTGGCCGAGTGCGTTTGGATATTGATGTAAAGCGCTTGGATCACTTTGGGCAACAACTGGATCGCAGCGCCAATCGCATCACGCTGGGTATCTTGACGGCGGCCTTGATCGTCGGCTCTTCCATCGTCATGACCATTACCGTCGGCCCGAAAATTTTCGGCATGCCGGTTTTGGGTTTTCTCGGTTTCGTGATTGCCGTATTTAATAGTTTCTGGATCATCTTATCGATTTGGCGCTCCGGTAAAAACTAGCGTCAGGAGGAGGGCGTGTGCCGTTGAAAAAATTAATTCGCATGTTGGCGGTACTGGTTTTGCTTGGATGCAGCCCGAGCATTTTTGCCCAAGAAAAAATTGAAGTCATCACGCTGAATTATCGAAGTGCGGAGCAGATGCTGCCGTTGATTCAGCCCATGCTTGGCAAGGACGGTGCCGTAACCGGCCTGCAAAATCATTTAGTGATCCGCACCAATGCGCAGAATCTGGCGCAGATTAAACGTGTCATTGCCCAGCTTGATGTGCGACTGCGTAATTTAATGATTACCGTACGCCAAAATACCACACGCGATGCGCTGGCGAATGAAGTGAGTGTCAATGGTTCGCTCGGCTCGGAACACGGGCGCATTACGGTTCCGGAATCTTTAGAGGATAGCGAGATTCGTGCGAGGATCGGCCATCGTAATCGCATCGGAGCCAATGTGACCTCTACTCGTGATATCGAAAACAGCGCCGATGTGCAGAATGTGCAAGTGCTGGAAGGAAACGCTGCGTTAATTCGTGTGGGGCAATCCGTGCCTTACCCGGTGCGTAGCGTGGTGCGCGGTAGACCAGGCGCGCTTGTTGTGGAAGATACGCAATTTCAAGATGTGAGTAGCGGTTTTTATGTTTTACCGCGTGTATCCGGTTCGCAGGTCACGCTCGAAATTAGTCCTCAGCACAATACCCTCGGCAGTCGGGGTGCTGTGAATGTGCAGCAGGCCTCCACTGTACTTTCCGGTCGTCTTGGCGAATGGATTGAACTGGGTGGCGTGGGGCAGCAGGAAAGGGTTAATGGTCGTGGTACCGTGTACTCCACACAGGATGTCAGTGCGGATAACCGCAGTATTTTTGTGAAGGTTGAGGAAATTCGGTAAGTAAAATTGCCGTCCGCGAAAAGAACGGAACAATATGCGCAGGCACACTGCCGCACAAGCGAATAAACCTTGCTGCGTGCTGTGCTAAAATAGCAGCCAACTTCGATGCCTGATTTAAAAACTCTCTTCTCCGCCCAAGGCGTATTCGCTCAAACCATTCCCGGCTATCGTTTGCGCCCGCAACAGCTCGAGATGGCACAAGCTATTTTGCAGGCCATCCAAACGCAAGAAAAACTCGTGGTCGAAGCCGGCACCGGTACCGGCAAAACGCTGGCCTATCTAGCACCCGCCTTACTTGCCGGTGGTAAGGTGGTGATTTCCACGGGTACTAAAACACTGCAAGACCAGTTATTTCTGCGTGATATTCCCGCTGTGCGCGATGCCTTGAAACTACCGGTGATGGTCGCCATGCTTAAAGGCCGTGCTAATTACGTCTGCCGCTATCATCTGGCGCACGCGCAAATCGATGCGCGTTTGTACCACCAGGAAGACGTGCGGCATCTGCAAAATATCGCACGTTTTGCCGCGACCACAGCCAGTGGCGATAAAGCCAGTTGTACCGACGTGCCAGAAAATTCTGCTGTGTGGGCTTACGCCACTTCTACACGCGATAACTGCTTGGGCCAAGATTGCGGCGACTACAAAGAATGTTTCGTTATGTTAGCGCGCAAGCAAGCCTTATCCGCCGATGTTGTGGTGGTGAATCACCACTTATTTTTTGCCGATGCCATGTTGAAAGACGAAGGGATTGCTGAACTGTTACCTTCCGCGAACACCATTATTCTGGATGAAGCACATCAGTTGCCGGATACGGCTGGCTTATTTTTCGGCAGCACCATCAGCAGCGGCCAATTAATGGAGCTGGCACGCGATGCGCGTGCCGAGGGCTTGGTGAATGCGAAAGATTTTGCACCATTACCGGAAGCCGCCTCGGCCTTGGAAAAAGCCGTGCGCGATTTGCGCTTGGCCTTCCCGCAAGAATCATTGCGTTTGCCGCTGGTGCGCGCCGAGCGCTTCAAGCAATTCGATCCGGCGCTCACACTCTTAAAAGAAAAATTAACCGACTTGGAACACGCTTTGGCTTCACAAGCCGAGCGCGCGCCGGGTTTGGATAACTGCTGGCAGCGCGCCCAAGTGTTGCGCGCCATGCTCGCCGAATGGCGTGGCGCGGGGCAGGACAACACTGTGCGCTGGGTGGAAGTCTTCCAGCACGCTGTGCACCTAAACTCAACGCCGCTATCGATTGCCGAAACTTTTAAAACGCAACTGGACAGTACTCCACGTGCATGGATTTTTACTTCCGCTACCTTGGCCGTGCGCGGTGATTTTCGCCACTACCAAGAAGAGATGGGGCTGGATAGCGCGCAGACCGCGCATTGGGATAGCCCCTTTGATTACGCCAATCAAGCTTTGCTGTACGTGCCGCAACAGTTGCCGGAGCCGAATACCGATGGCTATACCCAGGCTGTTGTCGCGGCGGCGTTACCGGTGATCAAGGCCAGCGGCGGGCGGGCATTTTTCCTCTTTACCAGCTTACGCGCGATGCGCGAGGCACATGGCTTGCTGCAATCCGCATTTGCTGAAGTAAATTTAAACTTCCCCTTATTACTACAAGGTGAAGGTTCGCGCACCGAACTGTTGGAACGTTTTCGTAAGTTAGGCAATGCAGTGTTGGTGGCTTCGCATAGTTTCTGGGAGGGCGTGGACGTACGCGGCTCAGCTTTGTCCTTGGTGATTATCGACCGCCTGCCGTTTGCGGTTCCCGATGACCCGGTACTCTCGGCACGCATCGACAAAATGAATAGCGAAGGCCGCAATGCCTTTATGGAATATCAACTACCGCAGGCCGTGATTACCCTGAAACAGGGTGCCGGGCGCTTGATCCGCGACGAAGAAGATCGCGGCGTGCTCATGATTTGCGATCCGCGCTTGCTGGGTAAACCCTACGGCAAACGCATCTGGCAAAGCTTACCGCCGATGAAGCGCACACGTGAATTGAGCGAGGTGGAAGAGTTTTTCACTAGCCTGCATATCGAGCCATGAAAATTTTTCTAGCGTTCTCTTGGCTACTGGCTGCTGCGCTCCTGCTGAGTATGCCGACGCAAGCCCGTGTCAGCGGGCGTATTGTCCTGGGTGCGCAACCGTTGGCGGGATTCCAGCACTATGCTGGCAAACGCGTCTGGGATGAGTTGAAAGTAGGCGATGCGCTCACGCTCGTTCGTGAGCCCGATAATACCTACGACACCAATGCCATCCGCGTGGAGTGGCGTGGCGAGAAACTCGGCTATGTGCCGCGCGCTGGGAACGATGCCATTGCCAAACTAATGGACAAGGGTTCGAAAGTCTCCGGACGCATCGTGCACCTCAAAAGCGGTCGTAGCCACTGGCAGCGTATCCTGTTTGAGGTTCTGCTGGAGGAATAAAAAACAACAGCGATGCCCAGTTTCAGGGATCGCTGTTGTCTGCAAGACTCACTGGATAGGGAGAATCTTGCCGCTGGTCGTGGCTTTTTTCGGCAGGGTGAGTTCCAACACGCCGTCGTTATACTTGGCGACCGCTTGCGCTTCATCCACGTCTTGGGCCAACGTAAAGCTACGCGCGACAGTGCCGCGATAGCGCTCCGAGCGCAGGACTTTATCGCCTTCTTTCTCTTCTTTATCCAGGCGCGTCTCGGCGCTAATCGACACCAAATTACCTTCGATGCTGACGTGGATATCTGTCTTTTTGGGGACGTTTGACGAAAAGGAAATTAAAATACGTTAAGCCTTTGGCATTGGCATTAATGGCCTAAATTCGCCTTTCTCGACACGCCTATGCTGCTTCCAAGCATAATCGCCGGTCAAATTGATATGGTTCCAGTGAATCGGGGTAACGTGCTTGGCAGCGACTCATCGATGGGGTATCCTTGTGTGTGCATCGCGTTGACTGCTCGTTCCAAATAGACCGTATTCCACAAGATAATCGCAGCCGCAGCCAGATTGAGGCCGCTGGCGCGTTGACGCTGTAGTTCGTAGGTGCGATCACGGATTTCAGCAAGACGATTGAAGCACACTGTGCGAGCCAATGTATTTTTCGCCTCCCCTTTATTCAATCCGGCAGTCGCCCGTTGCCGCAAACGTGGGTCAAGCAACCAGTCCAACGAAAAAATAGTTCGCTCAATACGCTCAATTTCGCGCAGAGCGAGCGCTAAGCCATTCTGTCGCGGATAACTTGCGAGCTTGCGCAACACCAGCGAAGCCGTCACGGTGTCCTGTTTGATTGACGTAGCCAGGCGCAGATATTCCGGCCATTGGGTAAGAATCACTTTTTGGTTGATTTTGTCGCCCAGAAAGTTCGTCAGCGCCAGATAATTTTTCGGATCGTCAGGCAGGTATAGATTCTTGTCCTTGAGATCGCGGATGCGTGGCGCAAAACGGAAGCCGAGCGGCGGGCACAATGCAAATATGTGATCGGTAAAGCCGTTGGTATCCGTATAGTGTTCCTCGATGCACAGCTCCGATTCGTGATATAGCAAGCCGTCTAGCACATGCGTCGCATCGCGTATCGTGGAGGTAATAGCCTTGATGTGATATAGCGCGTATTTATCGGAAATATGCGTATAGAGGTTAATCCCGAGGTCGGAACCGTACCGCAAATTGACCGGCCTGGTCTGGCCGCCACGACCGCCTACCTTGTAGTTCTGACCATCCAATGAAGATGTCTTGCCCGTTCCCCAATGCGATGCGAACGGCAATCGATGCTGGTAATTGACCAGTTCGGCCAACCCTTTGGAATACGATTCATCGCGGACGTGCCAGGCGCGCATCGTATCAAGTTTGTTGAACGTCGTTCCCGGACATGCCTCAGCCATTTTTGTCAGCCCCAGGTTGATGGCGTCGGCCAGGATAACGGTCAGTAACGCCGATCTGTCCTTGGGCAACGCATCGGTACGCAGGTGCGTAAAATGACGGGTAAAATCCGTCCATTGATCGACCTCAAGCAGCAGGTCTGTAATCTTGGGGCGAGGTATCACGCCAAAGATCTTCTTCAAGCCGTTCCGCTTCTTCCGGCACGCTTTTTGTCAGTGACTTGATCTTTAACAATTCATCGGCGATCTCCACGTCAGGCAGTTCGCCGGCGGTGGCCTGGCGGTTCACTTCAATCAATTTCTCCTTGAGCAGCGCCAGTCGATCCAGCAAATAGCGTTCGCCATCGGTGTCAATTGCAAGAGACAAATCACCTGCATCGAGTAGCGCTGCAAAGCGTTCTGGCGGCAGCAGGTATTCCTCGAAATCCTTGAATTGCCGCGAACCCGGTACCCATACATCGCCCGACCGCAACGCATTTTTCAGTTCAGATAGCGCGCACAGTTCATAGAAGCGCTGATCGATGCCGTTATCTTTCACGATATACTGTTCCCAGCGTGGTTTGATGAAATCGACTGGCGCATCTTTCGGCATCAATCGGGCGTTGGCCGCATTCATGGCCTTGATCTGCGCGCCAGGCGATCCATGCTATGGACCACCACGGTGTCGCCGGTGCGGGCGAAACTCATCAGGCCTCCAATTGCGGACGCTTGACATCCTTGCCAGATGCCTTGTCGGTGAAAGCACGATCAATCTTGACACCTTCCAGTTGCCGTTCCGGGTTCTGGTACGTGCTGACCCGGATGTACCCAATGCGCTGTCCAGTCATGGAATTCCCTGCAAAATGTCAGGGAAGACTCTTTGATCTTTAACTGGATATGTCAATAAATTTAAAATTCAATTCTATCCTGACGCTCTCTACACAGGAAATCTGACATCAGGATAGGGTATACATCAAGTCGACGCTTGGCGATGCACCAAACAGAAAGGCTCCTTGCTTACGGAGAACAATTGAGATACAATGTATCTCAATTATAAAAGGAGACCGCTATGGCTACCACCACAATGGTTCACGTCCGCGTCGACGAACAAGTCAAGGCGCAGGCCACCGAGACGCTGGCCGCGATGGGGCTGTCTGTCTCTGATGCCGTGCGCGTGTTTTTGATGCGCGTGGTCGCCGAGCAGCAAATGCCGTTTGCGCTCAAGGCACCGAATGCCGAAACCCGTGCAGCTATGGCTGAGGCTGACGAAATTGCACGCACACGCGGTGCTCGCTTTGGTACCGCCGCCGAACTATTTGATGGCCTCGAAAAAAACGGCGGCAAGTAAACGCGCTTCGTTGCCGCGCGCTGCGGATTATGCAAAGTCCTTTGCCAAAGACTGGGAGCGATTGTCGCGGTCTGGCCGATATGACTTGAACCGGCTCAAGGAAGCGATGCTGCTGCTGATCGCCAATGAAGGCCCTCTTGGACCGGAGTGGCTTGATCACCCATTGGGTGGCGAGTGGGAAGGGCACCGAGAATGCCATATCGGTGGTGACTTTCTGTTGACATACAAACTGGATGGCAGTGGGAAACATGGCTTGATTGTGTTCGTGCGCGCTGGCACACACGCTGATCTGTTCGAGTAGGTTTTGTTGGTTACGATATCCGCTTTCCACTCAGATAGTTCGTACGGCGTGGGCTTGATGATCGTGCCCACGCCGCTTAAGCGACATATTTACTATTTATTTTCCATAGGTTTCCGGGTGCCCTAGTTTTGCGTCACACGGTAATTGGCTTAGCCCTGCGAACGTTTTATTGAACATCACAAAAACGCCCCATGTTTCACTATAGGCTGGCCAGCCTTCATGACTTTGCAAGAGATCATCACGACGCGCATAGGCTGCGTTTGGCCACTGCTCTTGCGCTACTGGATGTCGATGGTGGAAGTCGTGATTGGCCAAGTCTCCTGGTGCGACCAGCATGCGACTCGGCAGATGAATCAATCCAAGTCGTAGCCACCACCCAGCCCAAGCGACGACTGAATCTCGACTTGGCAACGGCTCGCCAAAAAAACGCCCGTGAGTCAGGTTTGCAATCGATAGGCGGGCATTCTCATTATCCCGCCTTACCCAAGTGTGCTCTGTCACAACCTCCAATAACAAACTCGCTTGCAACAACACGAAAATCGGCAGAAGCCAGGCGAAAAATACCGTCCAAATGCCAACATAGATAACCAATATTGCCAGGCCACCCACGTAGGCTGCGGCGGCGGCCCGGCGTAAGAGTGAGGCCGTTACAAAGTTTGCTTGTAGCCGATTCGCAAGCCATTGCGCATGAAAAACGGGAGAAAAGATCATGCACCAGAGCTGAGCCCAATAAAAATGCCGTGATTTTCCTGGCTCGAAAAAATTCGCTATGAATCGCAAATCCACGTCTTCGGTTAACGCCAAGCGCCCATGGTGCAGCATGTGTTCCGGTTGATATTCAGCCAAGGGCCGGATAAAGATCAGAACCGACAGCGCTTCGCCCACGAACCGATCTAGCCACCGTTTCCCGCTCAGGGCACGATGCGATGCGTGGTGCAGATAACCGGTCTGGAACGTTTGCATGACGCTGGTGGCCACAACCCACGGTATTGGGAACAACAGCCACCATAGCGGGCTTTGTTGAACCAACCATGCGCTCGCCAAGGTTGCGACCGTCAGCCAGAAGAAGCTCACCGCGAGTCGGCTCCACCAAGTCCAGCGCCACGGTGCGGTTTCGTGCATGGCGGCTTTGCCCGTCACCTCGGTGAGTATGGGTTGTAGCCAGCGTGGTAAACGATGCCACATTTGTTCGCGAATGTCCTCATCGGCACGCAAGCCGAGATTCTTTGGGTCAACTTGCTTTTGCAAGGTATTCATGGAAATGCCCTCCTTCGGCGAAACCTGCCGCCTGCAGGCCCAAGCAGATTTGCCTGGACGCAGGGCTATTGCCGTTTCCCCGAAAGGCGTAGCGGAGTGCGTAGAAAGCCGCGCTGCAGCGCGGTCGTTATGCGCCATTTCCCCGAGGGGAAATGGCTAAGGGGTCGTTGCACAGGAGGGGCGGCGCAACGTGGCGCATATTGATGGCGCGGCATGATCGCAACACCCAAGACCGGGTTCCAGATCAACAACGAGGCTGAAATCCCCGCGTGTCGCAGATAAACTTTCTGATACGACGTCGGCGTGATAGATTTCAGCTTCAGCAGCGGTGGTCTACACGGAGCAATACTTGATGGCTAATCCCGAAATACCAGCAGGCATTGTCCAGATTAAGGGCTGTGTAAACGGAGCCGATGGGATCCTCGGTTCTGGCATGGTGATTGCCGCCCGCCATGTACTGACTGCGCGTCATGTCATCATCCGCAAAGACCCAAGCGGCCGTGTCCACGAGGCAAGCGGCCTCCATGTCCGCGTGGCGAATCATGAAGTTCCAGTTCGGCAATTCGTAGAGCCCACAGGCGAGCACACCGATCACTTGGGCGATGTCGCGCTGCTCATCCTTGAAAGCGACTTGCCCAGCACGCAGATCGTTACTGTTCTGCGCGATGCCCAGTGGTACCTGTCGCGCTGGCAACAACGCAATGCCCAGGTAACGTTCTACGGCTGGCCGCTGGACGAGGCCCTCCCGCAAGCGCATCCATGCCGGGTGCTGGGCGGCATGGTGCGACTGAGTGAACCCGATGCTCTAACCGATTTACAAGTACCAGGCGGCGTACTGAAGGGATTTAGCGGCGGGCCGGTCATGCTGCGCGTAGACCGCAAGGATTTCGTCATTGGCCTGGCCCGGTTGGGTGGCGTGCAATCCGCGTCCTCGCGCTTGATCGGCAGCGATCAGTTCCTAGGATTCCTGTCCGAGCACGGCGTGCATGCGCAAACCGTTTCCGCCAAAGACATTTACTCGGTGGTGGGCTGGTTGCCGATCGCGGACCCTATCGCCACCCTAAAACAAGAAAAAATAGCAGAGTTGCTGACCTGGACCGCGCGCTTAACGAAACTGGTGGGGCGCCCACTTCAGCCTTTTATTGACTGGGCAGAAAATGCCCTTGGCCAGGATAAGGTCTGCTGCAAAGTGATTGCGGGGGAGGGCGGGCTGGGTAAAACCCGCTATGCATTTGAAGGCGCGGACCAGTTGTCCAAAGCCGGCTGGCAGGTTGCGCTGATCCGGTGCAAACAAGACTTGGCGCTCTTCCATCAGCACTTGGCGGATGCCCCCGACCCGCTGGACAATCGAGGACTGGTGGTGATCGACTATGCCGAAGCGTTGCGCGGCCAATTGGGCGAACTGCTCACGTCGATCCAAAAAAGCGCGCAGCGGATTGCCGTGGTGCTGTTATCGCGCCATGGCGAGGATTATTGGCGCCAGACCGACCGCCTGCCCAATGCCAGCCTGTGCGAACTCACGGTAGAACCCTTCAACCCCTTGTTGCCGGAGCATAGTTTTCAGATGTTGCAAAACGTTCTGACGAGCTTGGAGGTCAATCTCGACGTCGTGCCGCGCCAAGCCTACCTTGACTGGCTCGACCCGCTAAGCCATCCCGATGCGGCGCGGAAACGGCGGGATTTTCTGCGCTACCCCTTGCTGATTCTCGGGGCGGGACTTTGTCTCAAATTAGACGCCAGCGCGCGTTTCGAAGATCTTACCCATCGCGGGGTCATCGAGAGCCTGGTCGAACGCGAGATGGCGCGGTTCACCGCCCTGGAGCAGGCGGCAGGCTTCGCGCCTAGCAGCCAGGGCCTATCGCTGCACCTGCAGCTACTGGCGATCATGAGCAATGCGCTGGATAGCGACATGTTGCAGCACTTGGGCAGCGATCCTAGCCTGGCGATTGGGTTTGACGGCCCCCACACCTGGGAGGCACAGCTTGACGAGCGCGGTGTCGACTGCCTATACCAAGGGGCGATCAAGCCCTTGACCCCGGATTTGTTTGCCGCGGGTTTCGCCTACGAAATACTGGAAAAGCTGAACCGCAAGCACCCCCAGCGCGTGCCGCGTTGGTTGGCGGCCATCGCCGACCATCTCGACAACCTGGATGGGTTCTTAGAGCAATTCGCTTTGCGCTGGCACGATCTCTGGACCTTGGGCTATGGCAACGCCAATGACACGTTAAGCCTGGCGCAGATCGAACAATGGCTGGTGGCGCTGTTCCAGTACCATTTGTCGCGCTGCCGGAAAGCGCAGAATTATTTTTCTGACAGCACATGCCTTATGCCAAGAGTGGGCGTGGTGGTGTGGGCGCCAATTGTGGCGGAGCTCGAAGAGTCTGCCCAACAGAATTACGCGGCCTACGCGCCGGACTTGGCGATGAGCCTGAACAATTGGTCGAATCGTTTAGCCGAATCGGGTGAGCGCCCGGCGGCGCTGGCGGCGATTCAGCGGGCGGTGGAAATCTACAAAAAATTGGCCGAACAGAATTACGCGGCCTACGCGCCGGACTTGGCGATGAGCCTGAACAATTGGTCGCTTCATTTAGCCGAATCGGGTGAGCGCCCGGCGGCGCTGGCGGCGATTCAGCGGGCGGTGGAAATTCGTAAAGCGCTACGCGCAGCCGATTAGCCTTCTCTCGTGCAGTAGCACGGGTAAGGCTAGATCGCGCATAGTCGGGTTGAGTTTCAGTAAGGAGGTCTATTGATGGCGAGCGTACCGTTCGATGTTTTATTCGATCCACTGGATTTAATGCTTCCGGCGGCGGAGATCGATTCCGACGATGCCGTGGAAATTGGGGCGACGAGCAGCGTCGTGTCCACAACGCTGTCGTTGACGGAATTTCGCAACGGCGAGTTGATTTTTTCCAATGAAGTCCCGGTATGTCTGTACATGGAATGGCGCGATTTTAAATCTAGAGCTGACAAGGATTGCAATGACCACAATCACCAATGGCTGCGCGTCGAATTAAAAGCGAATAGCAAACGAAAGATCATTGAGAGCGGCTATTCTCTCGTCGCTACGCGCTCGCCGCGCGGCAACGCTTGGACATACCAGACGAAATTCAAGCCCGGGTGGAAGGGGCGGGAGGCTGAGAAGCCGCAACCCGGACTGGACGTCAAAACGTTTTCGGAACTGCTGAAGTGGCTAGAAACGGCGCCATTCGAGTACTGGGAAACCCGGAGTGGATGCCTGACGGCCGGTATTTCCCGGCCCGAATGCGAAAGATTGGAAGCAAGCCGTGATGCTAGAAAAAATTCGTTTACCCTGATGGGGGTATGCGCCGACTTTGATAAGTACAAAGCATTTCTAGAGAATTCCGAAAAGGTGCGCATGCTGCGGTCGAAAACGCAGCAAGGTACGATCAGGTTTTCCTATGTCGATCCAGCAAAGACCGGCTTAGGAAAGTCGCCGAAGCTATATAAAAACCTCGTAGAAGAAGCACTCTGCTATTTGGATATCTCCATCATGCAAGCCCTTGCCGGTGATAAGGACTCATCACGCTGGTCTGGACGACCGGTAGTGGATTTGATCGATGAAATTTACCGCGAGCACCTAAACAACGCCAACCGCCGTGAACGTAGGCGAATGGGTGGAGGGGTGCCGTTGGTTGCGTTCGATGATGATGCCTACTCTGACCGGGATCAAGAAGATGATGCAGGTGATGAAATAGATGACGACGAAGATTGAGGTGCTGATCGGCGTAAGGCACGTATAATGCTGTTGGCTTAGCGTACTTTAATTTCCCTTTCGTCAAACACACCTTTTTTTATACGCGGAATATCGGCGTGTACGGTATAGGTATCGTTGTTTTCCTTTACGTCCATCTTGATTTGCAGGGGAGTACGTCCCTCGTAAGCCACTGGGCACACAAAAAAACCTTTCAGCAGATCGTAATGTCGGTGAATGGATCTGTCTGCGCAACACGGAATGGATCTTGGCGAGCTAAATTAAACATAATTTTCTCCATCAATAATCAAAAGTTTATTGAAAAATTACAGCCGTTCTACGGCTGGTATATCTAATATTTGGGTAGGCTTTAGTATTTCAATACCGACGTGTTTTACCTTTTTAGCGTGTCCGTCCACGGGCCATGAATTGCGGTTTTAAAGCTTGTCGTTTGGAAGAATATCCATCAAAACTTGAACACAAAGTGTTAGGATATAACCATGAATGCTATTACCTGCGTACCGCTGCAAAATTTTCATAAAATTGTGGAAACGGTACAAACCAACTGTCACATCACCGATGCGCGTCATGCACAAGACATGACCATGTGCATTTTTTTATTGGAAATGCGCGAGTATTACCGTTGGGAATATACGATCCCGTTTGCGGAGAATTTGCCCAAAGAAGATTTGGGTAGCTGGATGATCGAGCGCGAGAAATTGTGGGCTACCCTGGAAGAATCGCCGTATCAGCCTTTAATGCTGGCTTCCGGACTGCAAGATCCTTTTGATGTCGCTGCAATTAATCGCGATTTAGTGCCGCAAGGCTATGTGTATAGCGCGGGTTTGGGGCGGTTTCGGCGCCCGCATTTTTTCCTGGGGCGTCTGCATCGGGCACAACAGCGCGAGGGCTTTGAAATATTAATGGCAGACTGCGAATACGCACGCGACTTGATCGCACCGCCCGCTGCCCTGCAAGGCAATACCATCTACATTCGCCGTGAAGCGGTGAAGAGTTTTTTATGGACCAAGGTTGAGGAGTGGGGTTGGAAGTCGCAGGAAAATGCCCTTGGCCGCGCACTGTCTTACTATGATTTTACGCAGCAACCAGAGGCCGAATTAGAGCGCATGACCGAAGCTGAATCGGAAGCCATGATTTTGCACGAGTTGGGTGAGGGGCAAGCGGGTCACTTACTCAACGATGAAGCTTGGAATGAAATGCTCATCACTTGCAGCCGCCATCGACCGGAACTGTATGCGCGCGCCGTGCGCGATAATCTGGCGGATTGCTTGGTCACGCTACCGACACTGATGGCCGATGAAACATCGCACCCCTCGCTGCATTTTTATTTTGCGAATTTTGAAGGCATGCGCAAGAAATTATTCCCGCTTCTCGTTACAGCTTATCAAGCTTGGGTCAAGCAGGGTGATCTACAAGTTTTACAGCAAGCCGTGGAGCGTGGCCGCGCGCATTGGCTGAAAATCGGGCAGCAAATGATCGAAGCGCGCCAAGTCGGTACCGATACGCGCTTGGTAGAGATCGGCGAGGGCGCAGGCCTTTAGGTCAATACACCGGTATGAAAAAAGTAGCCGGGGGAAACGCGTGTTGAAGCGTTTGGTTTCCCCCGTACTTTAGTGCTTAGTCGTCACTGCATTCCGGACGATTGCGACGTGGTCCCTCTACGTCACCGGTCAGGCAGCGCGCCGCATCCGATTTTTGTTCCAAATTAAACAACACACGCGCCGCCAATGCCGTGTCGGCAAAGTCGGAAAATACGCCATCGACACCCAAGCGGTAGAACTGCAAGTATTCGTTGACGGGATTGCCGGTATAGTCGGCGGCTAAGCGGCGCTGCTCATTGCGAAAGGTAAAGGGATGCACCAACAGACCCTGTTGGTGCGCGCGTTGAATTAAATCGTTCGCGGGTAGCAGTTTGCGGTCGGCTTCGTTAATCAGTCCATCGCCATTCTCGTCGCCCACCACGCCGTCGCCGTTTAAATCCGCAGCGACGGTCGATACAATATAGCGCTTATAAGGGCCGATGCCGTCCGCGTAGCTTTTGACTTCTTTGAGACCGGCATCGGTGGTGAAAAAGGCGAAGGTGCGCGCCAGCAATTTCGGGTCGCCGGAAACAGTCCAGTCGTAGGGGCGGTCATAAGGTGCTGTGAAATCAAGCGAGCCGTCCGCATTGACATCGTTTGCATCCACGAGCTGGATGAGTCGCACCGGCGTTATTTTGTGCAAAGCTTTTAGATTCGATTGCTCGAAGGACTGGATAAACACCGGCGCATCGCGACGATTCCACCCGGCGCGTTTGAGGGCCGCTACCAATTTCTCTTCCAAGGGCAGGCCCAGCGCTCGATGGTAGGTCGGGTGCTTGGTTTCCGGGTAGATACCGATGGTGCGATTTTTTTCCCGGGTTTTGCGTTTGGCTAAAGCAATAATTTCTTCCAGTGTCGGAATTTCAAATCGGCCATTGAATTGTTGCGGACGCTCGCTGAAGGCTTGAATCGCGTGCAGCGTTTTAATTTCGGCGAGCGTAAAATCAGAAGCGAACCAACCTTCGTCCGGTACGCCATCCAGCATAACAATTTTTTTACGCGCAGCAAATTCCGGATGGTTTTTCACATCGGTGGTATTAATCAAATTCGGCTCGTGGCGCGCAATGAGGTAGCCGTCGCCCGTCATGACTAAGTCGGGTTCGATGTAATTTGCACCTAATTCAACCGCCAGTGCATAGGATTCGAGAGTATGTTCCGGCAGGTAGCCGGCTGTACCCCGGTGGCCGATAATGAGTGGAACGGGGTCCGTGGCATATTGATCGTCTGCAACCGATGTGCCAGCGAGTGGCGCGATTAGCGCAACGGCAAAAATAGAGCAAAGCCAATTAAAACGATGTGTCTGCATAGCATCAACCTCCAGTGAATGAACGGGAAGCTATGTTAGTTGCTGCCCATGACCGTTAAGTGAAGAGATTGTTGCATTAACGCGAAGCAGGGGTTACAGATTGACTCGCGGGTATTCTAGGGTGTTTTTTTATTGGGTTTAACGAGGTTGACAACTTTCGCTTTTGGCGGCTCGCCATCCACATAAAAAGGCTTCTCGGGTTCGAAGCTAAGTTCTTCGCCGAGTTCTCTTTCGCGTGCCGAAATCAAAGAAAAACAATCTTTAATGTCTTGAACCGTATCGTCCGAAAGCGGGCTACCGTGCTGGCCGTTGGGTGTTACGTCTTTGATGATATTGCCTAAAGTTTTGCGCATTAGGCGCAAAATACGTTGCTCTTTACTTAACTCTTCTATGTTCATGGGTATGTTCCAGTGTGAACTACAAACCGTTACTTTACCGGAAGACGCTCTAAGCGTCTAACTGGCGCAGGCTCAACGCGACCGGTAGTGGTCGAATTTTATTTTCGCATCACTCGGCATGCGTTCTTGCAGGATGCGCCGTTTGCCAATATTTTCTTTAGCGTGTAAATTTTTTAACGATGGTCAGCAACTCGCCGATAGCTTCATCGCCCTGACCGGCATGTATTGCATGTTGTACACAGCCACGCGTATGGTGCTCCAGTAATTGCATGCCTAAAGCATCCAGCGCAGATTGGACGGCAGAAATTTGCGTCAGAATATCGACGCAATAGCGATCTTGTTCGATCATCTTAGCCACGCCGCCGACTTGCCCGGTAATGCGATTAATTCGGTTGGTTAAGCCGACTTTATCCGGCTGCGTAACGCGTTTAGGCGACTTGATAACCGGCATCTTGGATCGCCTGTTTAAATTGTGCTGGTTGCGACTGGCCGGCATTGTAACGCACGCTAACCTTGCCGGTTTCCAACACGACATCCACTTGGCTCACGCCGGGGAGTGGGGTGAGCACGCGTTTTACACTGGCCACGCAACCCATGCAGGTCATGCCACTGACATCGAACGTAATTGTTTCCATTGTATTCTCCTTAAATTTTTTAAAAACAGTCATTCCATTTATTGGCCTGGCTTCCAACGCTTCAGCAGCAATGCATTGCTGACCACAGATACCGAACTCAGCGCCATCGCTGCACCTGCAATCACTGGATTTAAAAAACCGAACGCCGCCAACGGAATGCCCAAGATGTTATAGATAAATGCGAAAAATAAATTCTGGCGAATCTTGCGCAACGTAGCGCGCGACAGCGAAATAGCATCGGCCACACTCATCAAGCTATTGTGCATCAGGGTAATATCTGCGGCCTCGATGGCGATATCAGAACCGCTGCTGATGGCAAAACCCACGTCTGCAGCGGACAGTGCCGGTGCATCGTTGATACCGTCACCGGCCATGCCGACGACTTTCCCCTGCGCTTTAAGCTGCGTTACTTCTTGCGCCTTATCCTGCGGCATGACTTCGGCAATGTAGCGTGTAATACCGGCTTGTTTTGCAATGGCATCGGCTGTTTGCGAATTATCGCCGGTGAGCATCACGACTTCGATGCCCATTGCTTGTAAGCGTTGCACGGCGGCGGCGGAGTCGCTGCGAATCGGATCGGCGATAGCGATCAGCCCAAGCAGGCCTTGGGTGCTGCCAAGGCCGATCACGGTTTTACCTTGCATGAGGAGCGCTTGCGCTTGCGCCGTTTGCATGGGTACACCGGACATGCCGAGGAAAGACAGAGATCCTAAAAATACAGTTTCGTTTTTGTAGGTGGCGGAAACGCCTTTGCCCGTTACCGTCGTAAAATCGCTGATGGTCGCGGGCGTAATGCCTTTACCAGCGGCTTGGCGCAAGATGGCTTCGGCCAAGGGATGCTGCGAGCCTTGTTCAAGCGCGGCGGCCGCCGCGAGCAAATCGTGTTCGCTCACACCGGGGCTCGCTTGCAAGTCGGTTACGGTCGGCGCACCGGCGGTGAGTGTGCCGGTTTTATCCACGACCAGCGTCGTAATTTTGTGTGCCTGTTCCAGCGCGCGTGCATCGCGCACGAGAACACCGGACTGCGCACCGCGTCCGGTGCCGACCATAATGGCCGTAGGTGTGGCCAAGCCCAAGGCGCAAGGGCAGGCGATAACCAGTACCGCTACCGCGTTAATAAGTGCAACGGATAAGTCGCCACCTAACCACCACCACAGCACGAATGTTACGCTCGCGATGGTCACCACGATGGGCACGAAGATGCCCGAAATCACGTCGGCCAAACGCTGGATCGGTGCTTTTGAGCCCTGCGCGTCTTCGACCAGGCGCACGATATGCGCGAGCTGCGTTTCTTTGCCCACGCCGGTAGCGCGGAGTCTTAACATGCCGTCGAGATTTTGTGTGGCAGCGTAGACTTTACTGCCCGATTCCTTGCGGCGCGGCATACTTTCGCCGGTGAGCATGGCTTCATTCACACTGGATGCGCCATCCATAACTTCGCCATCGACCGGAATATTTTCCCCCGCGCGCACAATGCATATATCCCCGGTTTGCAATTGATCGATAGGGATATCGAGGGTTTGTCCATCACGTTCGACACGCGCCGTACGCGGTTGCAGTTTGATTAATGCTTCAATAGCCGCCGAAGTTTTGCCCTTGGCGCGGGCCTCCATCAACTTACCCAGTAGTACTAAGGTAATCACGGCGCTGGACGCTTCGAAGTACACATGCTGCGCCTGTAAGCCCAGCAGCGTAACCACGAAACTCAACAGATAAGCCATCGTGGTGCCGAGCGACACCAGTACATCCATATTCGCACCGCCGCCGCGTAAGGCGTGATACGCACCGATATAGAAACGTTTGCCGATCCAGAATTGCACCGGGGTGGCTAAGGCTAATTGTATCCAACGTGGAATCCAGTCGTGGTGATCGCCGCTCAACATACCGCCCATTTGCGCTACTAGCGGCAAGGTGAGTGCAGCAGCAAACCAGAATTGTTTAAACTCATGTTGATAAAGCTCTTGCTTGCGCGCGCGTTCGGCATCACGTCCTTGTTCTACCATTTCGCGCGCGCTGTAACCGGTTTTGCGTACCGTTTCGATGATTTGTTGCAGATTTGTTTGGCCGGGCTGATAGTGCACGTTGGCGATCTCGGTCGCAAAATTCACGCTGGCTTCAACGCTCGGTAATTGGTTTAACGCTTTCTCAATACGCGTGGCGCAGGCCGCGCAAGTCATCCCTTCCAACGCTAGCGAGAGCTGTTGCGTGGGAACGTGATAGCCGGTTTTTTCGATCATCGACACGATTTGCGCCGGGGTCGTTTGGCTCGGGTCGTAATCGACACGGGCTTTCTCTGCGGTCAAGTTAACGACGGCGCTCACACCGGTTTCCTGGTTGAGGCGGCTTTCGATGCGCGTGGCGCAGGCGCTGCAGGTCATGCCGGAAATGGGTACATCGAGACGTAAACGGTTGACGGTTTGCTGCATGGAGGTACCCCCACTAGATAAACTCATGCTAGGCCGGAGACGAGCATCTGTCAATATACCCCTCAGGGGTATTTTAAGGATGTGTCTGCAAACACTTGCGCAACCCTGTTTATACACCAGCGAACCAGGAAAACGAGCAAGAAGCTGGTTAAAAATCCGGCCAGTACATCCGCCGGGAAATGCGCTCCCAAGCTAATTCGCGACACGCCGACCCAAAGCACGAGGCACACGCCGATGATGCGCCCCCAGCGCTTCAATACCGGCCATAAACTCGCGGCGACCAGCATCGCAAAAGAAGAATGCCCACTGGGCAGGCTATGGTGATACTCAATTTTGCCGATGACGTACACGGAACCTTCCGGCAATGCGAGCGGCGGGCGTGGAAAATCCAATAGTGGCTTTAACCAATCCAGCAAGGCTCCATCTAAAAGATAGGCGACGCTGAATACTGCTAAGGTTGCGAGCCAAAGCCCCGCCGTCTGTTGTCGCATTTCAAAATTACTTTTGGCGGAGCGTGAAACGTAAAAGACGGCCGCTACGGCGGTAAGCGCAAAATACAAGGCGAAATGGACATGCCCACCGAGATTAGTTCCGAGCAGCATCGCCTTGTCGAGGTATTCGGTGTGGGTATTATTAATCCAATGAAACAGCCGGACGTTTACGCCACCCCAATCGTAGAAGATGCTTTTCACAGTGTTTTTGACCTTACCCGAAGAATGCCAGTGCCCATAATCCGACACCCCCGGCTGCGGCTATACCCGCCAACGAAAACAACCAGCGCTTGCGCGTTAAGACGGTGATCGATGCTAAGGAGATGGCAATTTGAATCAAAGTCATTGCTTGAGCCAGTCGATGGTGTGGATGCAACAGATGATCGGAGTGCTCATTTGCTTGATTCGATTCCTCCTCCAGCGCTTCGGCCTTGTGTTTAATAACAGCTTTTTCTTTATCGTATTTTTTAACTTGATCGAGGTAGAACCCCCGCTTATCCGCAGACCCGATATCCGCCGCCAACTCCATGAGGTGGCCTTTGCTGCTTTTGGCTTGATAAAAATTCCACTGATCCGAGGCTTGCGTTTTTTTCAACACGGCTTCGTTCTTAAATAACATGGCTTGGTTCTGCGCGGCCCCTCCTTGGTAACTTACAATGGCACCAATGGCCGCTAAAAGGGCGGTAAAAATGGCCACATATTGAGCTAATCCAGGCCCTTGCTGCGCGTGATGTTCTACTTCATGCTCGTGTGCGCCGTGTACGTGAAATCCATCTCCGGACATTGAGTGCTCCTTACTTTCGGGGTTGTTGAGGCATTAGGTTTCCGGCCGCATATGCGGGAATAAAATCACGTCGCGGATGTTGGCGGTATCAGTGAGCAGCATCACGAAACGGTCGATACCGATGCCTTCCCCAGCGGTCGGCGGGAGGCCATATTCCAGGGCGCGAATGTAGTCGGCATCGTAGTGCATGGCCTCGTGGTCGCCGGATTCTTTTTGTCGTACTTGTTCCATGAAGCGCTCGGCTTGATCTTCCGGGTCGTTTAACTCGGAAAAACCATTGGCCAATTCGCGCCCGGCAATAAAGAGCTCGAAGCGCTCGGTAATCTCCGGGTTTTGGTCGCTGCGGCGTGCCAGCGGCGAGGTTTCTGCCGGGTAGTCCACAATGAAGGTCGGGTCGAACAAAAGATGCTCCGTCGTTTCTTCGAACAGGGTTGTTTGCAGGCCACCGATGCCGTCGTTCTTACGGTATTCTATTTGGTGTTGCTCGAAGTGGCTAAGCAAAAACTGCCGATCATTTAATTGCGCCAAACTAAATTCAGGATGGTATTGCGCAACGGCTTGTACCATACTCAGACGAGCAAAAGGCTTAGCAAAATCGATGTGGTGGCCTTGATAGGTCACTTGCGCGGAGCCCAAGACTTGCTCGGTAATCCAGCGCAGCATTTCTTCTGTCAGATTCATTAGGTAGCGATAGTCTTTATACGCCACATAAAATTCCAGCATCGTGAATTCAGGATTGTGGCGCGGTGAAATACCTTCGTTGCGGAAGTTGCGGTTAATCTCGAACACACGCTCAAAACCACCTACCACCAAGCGCTTTAAATACAGTTCGGGAGCGATGCGTAAAAATAAAGGCATATCCAGTGCGTTGTGGTGCGTGGCAAAAGGCCGTGCGCTGGCACCGCCGGGGATGGGGTGCATCATCGGTGTTTCCACTTCCAGAAATTGACGTGCGCCGAGAAATTCGCGGAACGCCGCCATGATGCGCGAGCGCTGCAAAAATGCCAGGCGTGCGCCGTCATTCATAATCAAGTCGACATAGCGTTGGCGGTATTTGGTTTCTTGATCGGCAAGCCCATGAAATTTATCCGGCAACGGACGAATCGCTTTAGTCAGCAAACGTAATTCCGTAGCGCGCACCGACAGCTCGCCTTTGTTGGTTTTGAACATCGTGCCGCACACGCCGACGATGTCGCCCAAATCGTAATGTTTAAAGGCCTCGTGCGCCGCTTCGCCGGTGTGATCGTTGGTGATGTAAATTTGCAAACGTCCGCTCACATCCTGGATCGTCGCAAAGCTGGCTTTACCCATCAGACGCTTGAGCATGATGCGACCGGCAACACGCACCGGCACATTCAGCGCTTCCAGTTCTTCCCTCGGCAGCGCTTCGTATTGAGTACTCAGCGCTTCGGCTAAATGTTCGCGCTCGAAATCGTTGGGGAAGGGGTTACCCTTATCGCGCAGTGCTTTCAGCTTGGCACGGCGCTCGGCGATGATTTGATTTTCGTCTTGTTGTGGAGGGTCTTGTGGGTCAGTCATAAATGAACTCAATTAAAAAAAGTAGTGGTTTTTAGACCGAGCTGATCCGCAGCTTGGGCCATAATCTTATCCGCAGTGGCCATCGTGCCTGCATGTGCGGATTGTGCAGCGGCGAGGTGCAATGCGTCTAGTGTTCGCAAAGCGAACGGGGTAACGGACTCTAACAGATACGTTGCTTGCGCATAGAGCCCCTCATGCAGTGCATGAACCAAAAAAGCGCCGCTCGCTAAGTGCCGTGCAAACTCCGACCGTGCCATTTGATGATACGTGTCATCAAATGCACCGCTGCGCAATCGACGATTCATGGTGCAGTGCCACTCTAAAATACTCAGACTGCTAATCAAAGGAGGATTGAGGGTGCCGATAAATTTCTCAACCTCTTCCGACAGCGGTTCAGCGACATACAGTTTAATCAGTACGCTGGTATCGACGTAGCAATTAGTCACTGGCATCGCGATCTTCTCGAATCAAAACTTCGCTGCCGACAATTTGAGTAGGCATTTTGTCCCGCAGCCATTTGAGTGATGGCAGGTGTAGTGTGCCACTTTCCTGAGCAATCGGCAGCACGCGCGCAATGGGCTTGCCGTGACGCGTCAGAATCAGTTCGCCCTCACGGGCTAGCAACTCGTCCAAGTGCGCAAGTTCTTGGCGAATTTCACGAATATTAATATTTTTCATGTGCTTACCTATCAATGTGCAACATGTTTAATATTGTGTCACAAGCCATGTTGTAAGGCAATGAGCCTTAAATAAGAAGTAGGCGCAGCGCGAATATCATTGACTTTGACTTGTGTTTATGCTGAAAATTGTTATAACATAATTGCCACATATTGTTCGGAGAAAGCTATGCGTGTAAGTTTAAGAAAAGTGGGTAATTCCCGTGGGGTTATCATTCCCGCAGCGTTACTGGCCGCCTGCGAAATGGGCAACGAAGTAGACATTAGGCTGGATGGCAAAAATTTGGTAATTGCTTCAGTCAAGTTCCCTCGTGCTGGTTGGTTTGAGGGCTATAAGCCGGAAGTTGATTCAGAGCCGCTTGCTGCGCTGCCTGCGGATGAAGGCAGCGAGGAGTGGGTGTGGTAAAGCGTGGCGAAGTGTATTGGGTCAATCTTGATCCGACCATCGGCACTGAAATTAAAAAAACACGCCCGGCATTGGTCATCTCGCCCGACGACCTGAACGCTGCGTTACCACGTGTCATTATCGCGCCACTAACCAGCCAGGGTCAGCCGCTTGGCTGTCGGCCCAAGGTGAAATTCGCGGGTAAATCAGCACGCATTCTGCTCGATCAATTGCGTTCGGTGGACAAACGTCGTCTGGCTGGAAAAATGGGAAAAATTGACCTGGCGAAGTGGCATCCTGTTTTGCTTGAAATGCTGGTATAACAAGACACTGGCTGGGATGGTGTTTTTTTGGCCATAAGGCCGATTACTTAGATTTGGGTGGCAGTTTGGGCTTGGGTTTGTCGGTCAGGTAGTTGTCGCGCGTGATGACTTTGCGGCCCGATTTGGCTTCAAGCTGGAGACGGGCATCGCCTGCAACAGTGCCGCCGTCACGTGCTGCGAGTTGATTCGATTTAAAGCCTTGCGCGTCTTTATTGCGGGCGATCTCGGTGGTAGCGGCTTCGCCGAGCATGGTGAAAATCAACTCCAGGTCGGTCATGTGGTCACGAAGATTCTCGCGTTTAAGCCCCTTGAGTTTCTTGTAATCAGAAGGCGTCACGCCGAAAGCCGCCTTGGAGATTTCAGAAGTAAGAATAGCGAAGTCTTTTTGGTCTGCAATGCCGCGTTTCTGCCATTCGCCGGTCAGTTCATCGCGCACCGCGATGCCACGGACACGCTTCTCGATCCAGTCGTCGGGGTAGCCTTTTTCCTTGAAGAGTTGACGCATTCGCTGTTGGGCAAGCTCTGGATTCTCGATTTCCTGAACGCGCTCGTAACCGACCTGTGCCAGCCAGCGCTTGAACGGCTCGGCCTTGGGGCTAGGGATGGACTGAATGATGCGGAAAGCGGCTTCGGTGTTGACCGCATCCGTCTTGTAACTTTTTCCGTCAGCGGAGGTTAGTTTCAGTTGTCGACAAAGTGTCGACAACTCGATTCCGGAGGATTCCTTCTCGCGGCGCTTCATGCGGTACCAATAATCGCGAGGATTATTGCTGTCGGTCAACGCGTCGATGATGTCCACAACTGAGAAGAACCACTGCTCATCGATGAAGGTGCGACGGATTTTCTTTGCGCCGAAGACAACGATTTTGCCCTGTGTGTCGGGCAGCAGTTGATCACTCATTTACCACCTCTTTGTTTCAACCAATTTTCGTCGCCGGTGATGTACGGCGGATCAATGTAAATGCACTTCACCTGTCCGGCGTAGTAGGGCAGCAGCGCTTTGAGCGCAACAAGATTGTCGCCCTGCACAATAAGATTACCTTCGCCCGGATTGCCGCAAGCAAGTTCGGGCACATCCTTGAGTAAACGAAAAGGCACTTGCTGGTGATGATTCACCACAGCCTCTTTTCCAATCCAGTTCAGCGTCGGCATCGTGCTTTCTAAAATTCTTTGGTCAATGCTTCAGAAGATAATGAGATTGCTTGTGCAAGGTGTAGCAGGGCAGCCCACGGCACTCGGTCGAACAGGTCGACCATCACTAGATAAAACGTGTACTGTTCCTATTGCTTTCAATGAACTACCCCGCGCCAAGAGCGCGGGGTATCAGAAAAGTTTGAGTTGGCGAAGCTCCCCCATTGTTATTCATGCCCCCAAGTGACGGAAGACTTAACTTTTTACTGAAGAACATAACCTCTGTGCCCTTATACCTATTAGCCGCACTGTAACTTAAGTTATATCGGATCGCCTGCAACCCTTGGTACATCAAGTTTATCTCGTCGACATCATCATAAGAAACGACCCACGGGTGACTTTTAATACGCTTAACAGCCTTTGCTACTTCGACGTGATCGTCATGGTCATAGTAGTTATCGTAAAGCCCCTTACCCTTCACGTAGTAAGGTGGGTCAAAATAAATTAAAGATTTTTTCGGTAGCGAAGGTATGTTTGTTTTTATAAATTCAAGCGCATCAAGATTGGTTAGGTGAATAAACCTTGCTTTTGAGGCAATGCATTCGATACGGTTGATTAAGACAGACTTGGAAAATCTTGCATCAATCTTCCATGTTCCTTCTTGTGATTTTCCACCAATTACGCCCCCGCTAATAATGCCAGAATGGTTTGTGCGATTAAGAAAGAAAGTCGAAAAACCCAATTCAAGAATAGAGTGCTGTTCGGGGTTATTTTGGATTTTCTTTTGCTTATCCCGCTCTTCAATAGTGACGTTAGTATTCTGTATCAGCCTACATAGTTCATCTGTGAAATTTAGCAGGGAAAACCAAAAGGCATATACAGACTTATTAAAATCATTTATGTGTATTTCTGCGGCATACCCTTCAAGCAAAAGCTCCATAGCGATTCCTGCACCACCAGCATAAACCTCAACATAATGCCCGTCACAGAGATTGTTTTCCTGAAGAATCGACTTAATATGCTTAGCCAGTTTCCCTTTTCCGCCTGGGTAGCGTAGTGGCGTATAAAAAGCCATGTGCTACTCCCAAATAGCCATAATCAACGGCTCAATGTTGTTCCAGCCCCGCTTTAAATCTAATCCAGATGGATGGTAGTTTGGGTTATGCACGAATGCATTTAGTGAGTTTGGATGAAATACACTGTTCGTATTGCCGAATTCTTTTCCTATAGCTTGCTTGGCAGAGGCTGAGACTTTCCCCTTTAAATTGTCAATCACGTTATCAAGCTTTGTCTGTAACGAATATTTTCTGTCATGAACTTCCGCCTCTGTTTTACCCATGTTAGTGATGAGATGCTGATTGATGCTCATTTCAATAAATAGCCTTGCAAGGACTGATACCGCGTTAGCGTATTTCTCAACATCAAGGTCGTTTTTTAAATTGTGATAAATGTCATTTATTCTTTGATGTCCCTTTATTGTAAGGACGCAGTGTGGAGTTATGAGTTTAGTTCGCTTCTCTGTGGACGGCGTGGAAGTTGGCTTGGCTTTGCCATCTATGCTCGTTTTGTCGTTAGCATCCGTCGTGGAGTCGAGAGGCCAAAGTGCAATGCCCCGCGAGTGGTTTGGGACTTCAGCTTTCTTGAATGTTTCGGTGTATCGACGCCGATCCTCCTTTTTCCCCAAGGTGCGAGTAGTGACTCGTTTTTCTTTGTCTGGATTAGTGAGGTCGTAAATTATTTTTTTGAATGCCTTGAGTATCTCTGTTTTTTCAAGGCAAGCATATAAGCGCTTATCCTCTAACTCAATCCCTAAAAACTCCCTGATTTCTGGATCACCCAACAGTCTTTCTAGGGTAGTCAGCGGGAAGCTTTCATTTAGTCGCGCCGATATATTAAAACATACGCAAGTAAAGCCTCATACTTTTGCATACGCGCAAGTAGGTGTGCCAAAGAACCCCGCCACAATGTTGGGTAGTTTTTGCAGCCGAT
>JAYVZN010000030.1:0-2275 GCA_043783305.1 Betaproteobacteria bacterium | reverse complement strand
GGCATTATGGCGTTACTGGCCCTGGTGCAGCGCGCCGTGCCAAGCGGTACGAAAAAAAGCTGGCTGCTGCTGGCCTTGGGTATTTTTGGTGCTTCGCTGTTCTACGGCGATGGGATGCTCACGCCCGCCATCTCGGTGCTCTCCGCAGTCGAAGGCTTGAAAGTAGCCGCGCCGTCACTCGCGCCGCTGATTGTGCCGATCTCCTTGATCGTACTCTTGCTCTTATTTGTTATTCAGCGCAGCGGCACGCGCCGCGTCGGCGTTTGGTTCGGGCCCATCATGATTATCTGGTTTGTAACTTTAGGGTTACTGGGGATTATGAATATCATCCCGACGCCGGAAGTCTTGTTCGCGGTAAATCCGTATTACGCTTTCCATTTTTTCGCGACGCACGGCACCTACGGCTTTTTGGTGCTGGGTGCGGTGGTCTTGGCCGTCACCGGTGCGGAAGCGCTCTACGCTGATATGGGCCATTTTGGTAAAGGCCCGATTCGTTTGGGCTGGTTTTGGTTTGTGCTGCCGGCGCTCCTATTGAATTATTTTGGTCAAGGCGCCCTGCTCATCCGCGACCCCACAACGATCACTAACCCGTTTTATCTGCAAGCGCCAAGCTGGGCTTTATTTCCGCTGATCGGACTCGCCACTGCGGCTACCATCATTGCCTCGCAAGCCGTCATTACCGGTGCTTTTTCGGTTACCCGTCAGGCGATACAACTGGGCTACTTGCCGCGCATGCAAATCATCCATACCTCGGAACACGAGATCGGACAGATATACATCCCCTTCATCAACTGGGCGCTGCTGTTGGGTATCATCGCCTTGGTGCTCGGCTTTGGCTCCTCCAGCAACCTCGCAGCGGCTTACGGTATCGCGGTCACCGGCACCATGGTGATCGACACCATCCTCGGCTTCGTCGTGGTCTTGAGTTTGTGGCGTTGGAATCGCTGGATAGCAATTGCCGGCTTAATCTGTTTCCTGACCATAGACCTTGCCTTCTTCTTAGCCAACTCGGTCAAAATCATCGAAGGCGGCTGGTTCCCCTTACTCATCGGCATCATTGTCTTCACGCTGCTGTCCACCTGGAAACGTGGTCGCCAAGTCTTGTTGCAGCGCTTACAAACCGGTTCGATTGCCCTTGAACCCTTTGTGCAAGGCATGATCGCGCATCCGCCAACGCGCGTACCCGGTACCGCAGTATTTCTAAGCGCCAGCAAAGAGGGTGTGCCACATGCCTTATTGCACAACTTGGCGCACAATAAAGTCTTGCACGAACGCGTGGTGTTTTTAACCGTGCTCACCGAAGATGTCCCCTATATCCCGGCCAATAAGCGCACGCAGATCGAAGATATGGGGCATGGTTTTTACCGCATCTATCTGCATTTCGGCTTTCAAGATGCGCCGCATATTCCCAAAGCACTGCTGTTGTGCCAGCCATCCGGCCTCAGTTTCGACATGATGCAAACCTCCTTCTTCTTGAGTCGGGAAACCATCATCTCGACCGGCATGCCCGGCATGGCGCCGTGGCGCGAGCACCTCTTTATCGCCATGGCGCGTAATGCTGAGGGCGCGATGAGTTTCTTCCGTATCCCGACCAATCGCGTGATTGAGTTGGGTTCGCAGGTTGAAATTTAAAATCAGGCGTAACCACAGATGAACACGGATAAACACGGATTAAATCAAGTACACGGTTTTAAATATCCGTGTTCATCCGTGTGTATCCGTGGTTCCAATATTGCATCATGCTGATCGGCGTCCCGAAAGAAATCAAAGACCATGAGAACCGCGTCGGTGTGACGCCGGGCGGTGTGTATGCCTTGGTCGCCGCAGGGCATACGGTGCACGTACAAACCCAAGCCGGCACCGCGATTGGATTTAGCGATGCCGACTATCAAGCCGTGGGTGCGCACATTGTGGCCGATGCGCAAGTGGTGTATGCCTGCCCGCTAATCGTGAAAGTCAAAGAACCCTTAGCCACTGAGATTACTTGGCTGCATCCGGGCCAAATCTTATTTTGTTATTTCCATCTCGCCGCCGCACCCGCGTTAGCGCAAGCACTACTCGAGCATCAAGTCATTGCGCTGGCCTACGAAACGGTCACCGATGCCGCAGGCACGCTGCCCTTGCTTACGCCCATGTCTGAAGTGGCAGGGCGAATAGCCGTGCAAGTCGGCGCGACTTGTTTGCATATGGCTGCTGGCGGCGCCGGTATCTTGCTCGGCGGTGTGCCGGGTGTCGCGCCAGGCAAAGTGCTGGTGATCGGCGCTGGTGTCGTGGG
>JAYVZN010000029.1:0-14587 GCA_043783305.1 Betaproteobacteria bacterium | reverse complement strand
GGGTCGAGATCCAAGCACAAAACGTGGTTGCCCACTTCCGCCAAGCATGCGCCGCTGACAAGCCCGACGTAGCCGGTGCCGACCATGGTTAGTTTCATTTATTCACTCCTCGAATATTATTGCAACACTTCGTAATGCGCGCGCCGCTTAACACATCGAGCTTACGCGCCACTCATTCTAATTTACGCAACATTTACCAGCGCATTTAACGCTACGCTGGTATTTTCCCTACCCTTATCCAGCAAACGTTCGATAATGCTTAAATGGGCCGGCCATGAAAAATCCGACAGCACCCGTTCGCGCGCCGAAATCCCCATAGCGGCATGATGCCCTGTCAGCGCATCGTTAATCTGTCGAACCCAGGTTTCAACATCGTTCGCCAGCAGCATTTCTTTTCCCGGCTGAGCACCGATTCCTTCTAAAGCTTGTGGTGATGCTATGACAATTTTGGCCATCGACATGGCCTCCAACACTTTATTTTGGATACCACGGGCGATACGCAGCGGCGCAACAGAAAGTGCGGCGTGCGCGATATAAGGACGGATATCCGGCACCATACCCGTTACAACAACACCGGACAATTCTCCTAATGCAAGTACCGCCGGAGTGGGTCGGCTACCCACAATATAAAAACGGCTGGATGGCCGCGCACGCAAAACAGCGGGCCATACCTCGTTCGCGAACCAAGTAACCGCGTCCGCGTTAGGCCAATAATCCATAGCTCCGGTAAAAACCAGTGCCACTTCATTCGCAGCATAGGGCGAAGCAAAACTATGCGTCGGCGAAAAAACATCCGCGTCCACGCCATTGCTAAAACTAAACACCTTGTTGGCGCACTCCGGCGCTAATTGCTTGAACAAATTAGCCTCGGCTTCGGAGACAAACGTACTGGCATCAAAAGTCTGTGCTATTCGCCGTTCCATTTTAAACAATCGACGTGACTCGCGCTGGAATACCCAGCGCATGATGCCGGTTCGTTGATCGGCATACTGGCGCCATTTATCAGAATCGATGTCCACAAAATCGATCACCCTTCGCAAATGCTGATGACGCATTAAATATTGCGCCATGCCGGATGAATACGCCAAGGAGCGTGTAACGGCGCGCCGGGCCAGCAGCCGATCAACCCAGCGCTGCATTCGGCTGTCGCGATAATAAGGAAAGGTCAGCGGTTCGCCACTGAGTAATCCGTAGGTGCTTTTTAGGGTAGCCCAACGCGCATCCAGCGGAAGCAATTTCACTTCCCCACCGGCCAATTTCGACAACATGTCCGCATGGCGCCAGTCTTCTTCCGTGTCGACGAAAGCGCCGATATGAATGGTATAAAATTGCGCCAAGTGTTTAAGCAAGTGATAGGAGCGTATTTTATCGCCCTTATTTGGCGGGTATGGAATACGATGCACCAAATAAAGCAGTTCATCCATGGCGCACCACGATGCTTCTGCGGCTGGATAAGCTTCCTTGGAGAATAAACCCTGTATTCAGTCGCATGCGCGCTTACCCCAAGTATTTCACGATATGCGGGCCCAGTGCATTCGCCACCGGTGTCGGTAAACGCTTCCACATTTCGATGAATAGGCGGTATTTTGGATTGCTGGGGTTGTGCTCCGGCACGCGCGGCGCATTCACCAAAAAATACTCGTAATGCAAAGGCTGCGCTTCAAAACCCCAGTTCTTCTTGAAATTGAATTGCCCAGTGCCACGCTTACTGCGACCGTAATCGAATAATTTATAGCCGCGTTCGCACCCCCGCCGTAACAATTCCCAGTATTTAAAATCATTCGCCGCCAAGTGTCGCGCATCTTCAGCATCACCGGCATAGTAAGGCAAGACTTCGTCCCGAAAATAAAATGTCAAAACGCTGCTGATAACCCGCCCTTGGTGCCGCACATTCAAAACTTCGCAATCGGCACCGAACTCCTCTTTCAGCAACAGGAAATAGCGCTTGGGCAGTGCCGGTGTCCCGTGACGTTTGACGTTATCCGCAAACAGGGTAAAAAAATGCTCCACCTGGGTGTCGATTTCGGACACTAATTGGTTTTTAATGCCTTTACGCACCATCGCACGTTGTTTGCGCGGAATGGCCGACATATTCGCTTCCACATCCGGATCAATCGCCTTACGGAAAGTAAAGTATAAATCCTGGGTGGACCAGTCTGAGTGAAAGGGTGTGCGTTGGCGGTATTCCAAATGCCCAACTTGTAGCGCATGCGCGAGTTGCTGTGCCGCATTATCCAGAGCGGCCCGCGCGATTTCGTCGTCCGCCGCGATACCACCGTAAACACAAAACGCGCTGGAAACTAGGGAATGGCCAAACAAACGACTTTTAACTTCTGTCAGCGGGAGAACGCCAACAATAGCGTTGTTGCGCTCCGCCAACAGATAGTGAGTACGATGACCGAAAGCCCGTTCGATTACCTTTTTCCATCCCGCTCGATGAAAAAAGGTGGCTTCAGAACAGGCAAACACGAATGCATCCCAATGTGCAACGTCCTCTGCTCGCATCTGGCGAACCAACACCGGCGAATCGTTCATTCGCGCCGATCCAAAAAAATGTGATCCATCCGACCCCAATTAAAATCCTGCAACAGTCTTTCCAGCCGACCTTCCATACGCGATAAATTCACATAATGACGGAAGCGCGTTTTTAAGCCGATGCCGCTCTGCCGTGGCTGTTCGGGGTCGATTTCCCAGGGGTGAAAATAAAAAATACAAGATTTCTGATCCACCCGATTAACACGTCGCATCATCCAGGCGGATACACTGTAAGGCAGCAGACGAAAGTAACCGCCACCGGAAGCCGGATAATTTCGACCCAGCATTTGCAATGTCGTGGGCGGTAATTCTAGTAGGCCGTGTTGGCGCGGTTGAAATTTGAAGCGTGGCGCATCGGGCATACCGTAGTGATCGTGATGAATCGGATAAATACTGGAGCTATATAAATAGCCTGTTTCATTCAATACGTCCAACGCCCATTGATTTTTACTGCCGATGGAAAAACTCGGCGCACGGTAGCCGTTGACGACTATTCCGGATAGATCCTCCAGCAATTTTTTAGCCCGCGTAACATCCGTGCGAAATTCAGCCTCGCTTTGCTCGCTGACCCGCAGATGCCCATACCCGTGGCTCGCCAGCTCATGCCCTGCGGCGACAATTTCTCGCACCAAATGCGGGTAGCGCTCGGCGACCCAGCCCAAGGTAAAAAAAGTGGCCTTGGCCGAATACTGATCCAGCAGCTCAATAATCCGCATCACATTGCGTTCGACCCGACAAGGCAAACGATCCCACTGATTGCGCGGGATATGTGGCGCAAACGCCGAGACTTGAAAGTAGTCTTCTACGTCGACGGTCATGGCATTCTTAATCAAAGCGCCTCCGTGACATGGCCGACAAGATGTAATTTTTACTCATGCGGTTTTTTTGCTTTTTCAGGTTTTTCATCCATCGCGTGCAATAGCTTACGCATCATGGCCAAAATTCGGTTCAGCGTGCGCTCCATACTTTCAACCCGCTCTCCCAAACCGGACATGGCCATCTCCACTTCGACGACGGTAGATCCTTGTGGGGTAAAAGCTTTTGCATTTTTTGGGGCGGTACTATAAGCGACTTCTTGCCCTAAATCATCGATCACCTCTTGTACATCGGACCGCTCGAATGCGTGTTTTTCCGATAGAAATCCCAAGAGCAATAATCGATCGCATAACGTATTTATTTTGCGCGGAATACCCCCGGTAAATTCGAATATACGTTCATAGGTTTTATCGCTCAGACTGGGGTCATTGTTCCAACCGACTAAATCCAAGCGGTGTTGAATGTAGGCATTGGTCTCGGAAAGATCCATCGCGCCCAAATGATAGGAAGCGATTACGCGCTGCTTAAGTTGTTGCATCTCCTCGCTTTGCAAGGTGATGCGAAACTCCGGTTGCCCCAGCAAAAAACTTTGTAATAAAGGCTTCTCGGCATGTTGAAAGTTGGACAGCATGCGCAACTCTTCCACGGCGCGTGGTGCAAGATTTTGTGCTTCATCGACCACCAGCAAGGGACGCTTCCCTTGTTTGACGATGGACAGTAAATAGCTTTCGAGTTTTTTTAGTAGGGAGGCTTTATTCAACCCTTCTTGTTCCAATCCAAACGCGGCACTGACGGCGCGCAGCATATCGTCGGCTTCCAGTTGGGTTGAAACCAGTTGCGCCGCCACTACATTCTCATGCTCTAATTTTTTAAACAGGTAACGCACCAGCATGGTCTTACCCGCGCCGATTTCACCCGTAATGACAATAAAGCCTTCGCCTAAAGACAAGCCGTACTCGAGGTAGGCCATCGCGCGTTTATGTCCCTTGCTGCCGAAAAAAAACTTCGGGTCGGGATTCAGCGCAAAGGGTTTAGCGCGCAGCTTATAGAATGACTCATACATCGCTGCGGCCTTTAAAATTTATAATATACGGATCCCGAAATAGCATTTTCGCTAAAGTCGGAATTACTTTGATTGCTGTTTCGATTTTGATGCCGCAAGGAGACATTACCGTTCAAGTGCGACGAAAATTGACGATCCAACCCCACCTGTAAGCTTGAAGTCGTATCGATGCGATTCAAACCTGAAAACGTATTGCGCGTCACGCCAAAGAGGATGTTGGAGCTAATCAGAGGCGCAAATTTCCAGCGCCAAGATCCACTCACGCCGACCTGCTTAAAGTCATCGGTCAATAGAAAAATATCGTTGGGATTGGAGAGAATTCCCGAACCCACGTTCAGCGTAACGGTATTCGTCGCCTGATCGATTTGTGTAGTTTGCCTCGCATGAAATGCGTCTACCCGAAAATCGTTTCTCCCTTTACTCCAAGAAAAGGCTGTCCCAAAACGTTTGCTGAGAAATACTTGGTTGGTTAATACGTTGCGGTTAAACAGAAAAAGATCGCTCGCGATTAGTGGCTGTGCTGTCGTTGCGCCAATTCCGCTATTGGTCGTTTGGTTGTTCGATGTGTTCAATGACTCGCTGTAATCTGCCGTCCAAGTGTAGAATGCTCCGCGCGTTTTAAATGCAAAATTCCACGAGTTCCCATAAAAACGGTGGCCAAATCCAAAATCCACGGACGTTCGTAGCGATGGTGCCCATGAAACGCTGGTGTTCCAAAAAGTGCCGCCTGGCGTGGTGCCCGTGGTGGTTGCAAAGTGGTTGCTTTCACGACCCACCGTTCCCGTCAAGCGAATACGCGAAGACACAAGATAGCCTAAATTTACCGATGTCGTTGACAACGTTACGTTGGAACGATCTTGGAAAACCGTGTTTTGATGCAACGTATTAATGCCCCACGAATAACGACCGAAATTCGTTCCACTGGATAGACCGGCGTTAAACGCATTATTCGTACTGTTGGAAAACCCGGCGGTATCGTTACTCACATACGATGCCGTATTGCGTACATTCAACGTCGCCGTAGAACCGAAGCGGTGGATCCAATAGGGTGCAATACTAAAAGTACGGGTATTGCCGATATTATTGGTGGTATTGATATTGTCAGAACCCGTTGCATTTAAGGGCGAAATCGCCGTTTGTGTAATGGTCGCGGTCGTGTCGAGAAAAAGCGCTCTCTCATAGAGCGCTAGATTGGCCCGTGCGTTTAGCTGGTGATACAGTGCATTGCGCGTACTGTCCCGCGTATAAAAGGTATTTTGTAGCGAATATTGCGCATCCACTTTTAGACGCGCTCCCTCTTTTTTTGCGCTAAAGCTAGGCGTCAGACTGGTAATAAAATCCCCACCTTGTTGACCCGACGTTCCTAGTGCAACATTGTCGGTATAGGTTTCCGTAGCGCCGACTCCCGCTGTAAATTTCCAATCGGCGGCCAACGCCGGGATTGCAAATGTAATACCCAGCAGGGCGCTAACCGATGCCTGCATACAAGTGCTCAAACAGTGTTTGTTTTTTTGATTTTCCGTCATAAAGCAATATTTAATTACGCCTGTTTCCCATATCCACCATAACCGTAGTAACCGTAGTAGTCACCGGCCGTCGGCGTGGCCGATTTATTCAAAATAATACTCACCACGTCGCACGTGCCTTCAATCCGCGACAACGCTTCACGTAAAGCGGATTTTGGCGTTTTTTCGGACTCTACCACCATCACAATTTGCCCCATGTGCGAGGCCAATACACTGGCTTCGCTGGTGGCTAAAATGGGCGGTGAGTCGAATAGAACGAGACGATCAGAATAGCGACTGGCTACGTCGGCGATCAAACGATCCATCGCATCGCTGGCCAGCAATTCCGTTGCGCGTGCGTGTGTTTTTCCGGCTGGCAAGATCGACAGTTTTTCAATATTGGTTCGTAAAATAACGTGGGATAAATCCCGCTCATCATCGCGTAATACATCCAGCAAACCATGCTCCGCCTGAAACCCTAAATATCTTGGCAGACTCGGTTTAGCCACATCGGCATCCACCAGCAACACGGTACGATCCAATTCCATCGCGATGCTGATCGCCAAGTTAATCGCCGAAAAAGATTTACCCTCCCCAGGCAAAGAACTGGACACCATAACCAAATTGCCCTTCGCTACCGGGTTGGGCCCAAAAGCATTGGCTAGCAATGGGCGTTTAATCATGCGGTATTCTTCTGCAATCTTTCCGCGCTCATCGGCGTTTGTTAGAAAACCATGCGCGCTCAAGCGCTTAAAATCTAAATTAATTACACGCGAAGACACTGTGGATGCTGGTGCGGATGCAGATAAAGCGCTGTCGATTTTTGTCGCCGCCTTTACTTCAGCGGGATCTACGTCCCGCACTGGCTCTGCGAGGCGGTTGCTTAATTTATCTAAGGCTTTTTCAATAATGCTCATAGAATTCCTTTACGCGCTGCTGCGGGCCAAAAAAAACGAAATCCCCAGCAGTACGGCATAGGCGCTCACTAAGGATCCTAATGTGGCCACCCATGCCAGCAATTTTTTACGCTGTGATCGGGTTTGCTCGCTATTCCAGACCATCGTTACCGAACCAAGTACCGGGTATGCCGTGATGTCTGCAATACCCGTGCGGTCAATGACGACCGGGCGTATTTGGCTAATTAGGAATCCCACACCGGCACCCCCCGCCAGCGCCAACAACAATACGGCAGACAACAGTAATGGCCGGTTCGGAAAAGACGGATTCGGCGGCACATAGGGCGGATCGATCACCTTAAAGTCGATCACATCGGTTTTGGATTCCATGTCTTCGGACATCTGGGCCGATCCGCGACGACTCAATAACTGATCGTAACTTGCTTTGTTGACTTCGTAATCGCGCGTCAACTGCACTAAATCGGTCTCCACTTGCGGCACCATCGTGGCTTGCTGGCGGAGCGTGTTATAACGTGAAGTGTATTCACTCACCCGCGCGCGTAAGGATGCCGCCTGTGCTTCCGCCTCGGCCAGCGATAAACTGAGCTGCTGGTAATACGGGTTTTGAGTTGCGATGGCCGATTTTGGTTTTTTAAGTTTCGCCTCTTGCTTTTTTTGCTCTTCCAATTGCTCAATAACGCGCTTGGTATTCACAATATCCGGGTGTTGTTCGGTATAACCGAGGCGCAATTGATCCAGATTTTTTTTCAATCCTTGGATACGACTATCCAACTCGGGGTTGGCGGCGAGATTGGCCGAGGCCAAACCCGTAATCTCGGGTTCTTCATCCGCCAATTGGCGCTTCAATTGATCGCGCCGCGTGTCCGCTTCCCGCAGAGCGAGCGTTGCTTCATTCACTAATTTTTGCGCTTCGCTCAGCTTGGCAAAATAATCCCCGCCTTGGCCCGGCATCATGCCGAGATGTTTTTGCTTAAATTCCTTAAGCATATTTTCGGAAGCCGTCAGCTTATGTTCGTATTGTTTAATCTGGTCATCAATAAAACGCTTTGCTGAATCGGTGTCCTTGCGCTTGTTACCTAGACTGCCTTCGACCAAAATCGTTAAGAGAGACTGCACGACACTCTTGGCCAGCGCGGGATCGCTATTCTGATAGGTAATCCGATATAAATTTTCCTGCCCGCGATTTGCCGCCTCGAGCTGCACATTCCCCATTAAGCCGGTAATTTGGCTTTCGAGATCTTTCGCGGTTTTCGCCCGAATATTTAAGTCGCTCATGCGCGCCACTTTTTCCATATTCGGGCGACTTAACAGCGTGCGCGTCATCACCTGTACTTGCTGCTCAATGGACGTATTCACCGCTAAACCCGACATTAAGGGCTTTAGAATAGATTGCGTATCAATGTAAACACGGGCGGATGCCTCGTACCGCTTGGGGATGGTGTACACCACCGCCCAACCGATCACAGCAATTAACCACGCGGCCATAACCGCTTGCCAGCGCCGCAACCAAATGCCGCGCAGCAGGGACATTAGCTGATCGAGAACTTCATGCATACTTACGCTACCCGCTCTTAAAAAATAAGGGTGAAAGGCACTTAAAAAAAGCTTTCGGGAATAACCAAAATATCACCGGGTAAAACATCGACATTCGCCGAAATATCACCGTCGCGAACCAAGCTTTCTAGCCGCACGCGAAATTGCTGTTGCTTGCCGTCTACATTCCGCACGATGCTGGCCTTGTTACCGGCGGCAAAATCTGTGATTCCACCCACGGCGATCATCACGTCCATCAAGGTCATTTTCTCGCGGTATTGCAAGGCTTGCGGTTTGGTGGCCTGACCAATGACACGCACTTGCGAATCGTAAGGTCCGACAAAACCTGTCACCATCACGGTAACAATGGGATCTTGGATGAATTTTGCTAACGCTTTTTCGATATCACGCGCTAATTGGCTGGGCGTTTTATTCGCGGCCTCCAAATCTTCAACCAGCGGTGTTGAAATCTTCCCGTCCGGACGGACTGGAAGGCTGATTGAAACCTCTGGATTACGCCACACCTGGATGTTTAAGGTGTCGCCCGGCCCGATGATATAGTGCAGGTTCGGCGACTTACCCGAACTGATCGGAGCGAGTGCCTGAGGTCCGGCGCAAGCGCCCAGCAGCAACAGCAAACTCGCCAATGCAACGAACCGATTTTTCATTAACATTTTTGGAATTCCCACGGTACCCTCCAATTATTTTAATACATAACTTTAATTATGTTACATAACTTACTAAAAAAAAACAATATTCTTGGAAATGGCAAACGCTGCAGGCAGCTTATTTGAGTGCTACAGTTTAATTCTTAAGGTACAAAAGCAATAAGCACGCCACTTTATTTTGCGCTTTTAATGTCACAAAATACGCCATATGCTGCACATTTTAGCGCTTTTTAGACGAAGCATCGGCACCAACGATGAACCCGCATGCCGTATCCGTTCATCGCATCTTAATAATATCGGTGTTACGCAATGCTTTTATTACGATCCGCCTATCACTAACTTTAGTCACAACCACTTATGACACAACAGAATTTAACGGTTTTACGTGACACAATTCGCGACTTTGCTAAAGCACGCGATTGGGAGCAATTTCACTCACCTAAAAATCTCGTTATGGCGCTGAGCGTGGAAACAGCAGAGCTAATGGAACATTTTCAATGGCTTACTGAAGAAAAAAGCCTGCATATCGATGTCAAAACAAAGACCGAGGTCGGCCAAGAAATAGCCGATGTCTTGATTTACCTTACACGTCTAGCGGATGTTTTGGACATCGATCCACTGCAAGCCGCGTTCGATAAAATTCAGATAAATGCAGTGAAATACCCTGTGGAAAAATCCCGTGGCAATAATACTAAATACGATCAATTGGAATAGCGCTACATTTCGGGCATCCATAACACGCAAAGGGCGGGCGCACTACGAGCGGTTATAATGGCGCTCTTTTAGCACTCTTACCTGCACTCATGAGTCCTTACTACCGCCATCACGTTTTCTTTTGCGTCAATCAGCGCGACGACGGCCGCGCCTGTTGCGCCGACAAAGGTGCTCAAGCCATGCGCGATTACGCAAAACAGCGCATCAAAGCGCTTAAACTTTCCGCACCCGGATTGTGCCGCATCAATACCGCAGGCTGCATGGAGCGCTGCGACCAAGGGCCGGTGATCGCCGTCTACCCGGAAGGGGTGTGGTACACCTATGTAGATCAAGAAGATATTGATGAAATCATTGACGAGCACCTAGTTCACGGCCGCATTGTTGAACGTCTGAAAATCTAGTGCCGCGCTACAAGCTTCGCATCGATGGCCCGGACGGTAAAATCGAGACCGTGATCGACGATCCCGGCCCCACCCGACGCGGCTTAGCACTCATCGCCCACCCTCACCCGCTGCACGGCGGCTCACTGGAGAATAAGGTCACCACCACCATCGCCAAAATTCTGCACGATTTAGGTTATGTTGCGGTTCGTCCTAATTTTCGCGGTGTGGGCTTGAGTGAAGGCGCTTATGATCACGGTGAGGGCGAGGTTGCCGACATGCTGGCCGTATTGCGTTTTGTACGCGAACGCTATCCTGCGCTTGCGCTGGTATTGGCTGGCTTCTCGTTTGGTGCGGTGATCCAAAGCCGCGTCAGCGAAACCGCCCAACCCAAGCATTTACTGTTGATCGGCCCTGCCTTAAACTTGTTCCGAATGGGAGCGGCATCGACCAACACTCTGGTGATTCATGGCGAGAACGACGACATTGTACCCATCGACCAAGTTCGCAACTGGACAACACAACATAACGTGACCCTGGCCGTGATACGCGATGCCGATCACTTTTTTCATAAAAAACTGCCTGAACTAAAACAACATATCCTCCAACTATGCCCGTGCTAAGCGCCCACAATCTGCATAAATCCTATGGCGGCCAAGCGGTCGTTAATGGCGTTAATGTCGTCATCGAAAAAGGCGAGTGTTTTGGTTTGCTGGGGCCGAACGGCGCCGGAAAAACCACCACGCTGCGTTTACTCCTGGGCCTAATCGAACCGGATGCCGGGCAGATTCAAATGTTCGGCCAAGCCATCCCGCTGCAAGCGCGCAAGGCGCGCGAGCGTGTCGGTGTCGTACCGCAAATGGACAATCTTGATCCGGATTTCAGCGTGCATGAAAACTTCATGACCTATGGCCGCTATTTTGGTCTGAGTGATGCGGAAATCACACAACGCATCCCAGCCTTGCTGGAATTTGCCGGCTTGACCAATCGCGCCGATGCCAAAATTCAAGGCCTGTCCGGCGGCATGAAGCGCCGCCTAACCTTGGCGCGCGCTTTGGTTAACGACCCGGATTTAATTTTTCTCGACGAACCCACCACCGGCCTCGACCCACAAGCGCGGCACTTAATGTGGCAAGGACTGCGCCGACTGCTCAACCAGGGCAAGACCATCATCCTGACCACGCACTTCATGGAAGAAGCCGAACGCTTGTGCGACCGGTTGGTTATTTTGGATCATGGCCATCTCATCGCCGAAGGTGCGCCGCGCGATTTAATCACGCAGCACATCGAACCCTGCGTTACCGAACTCTATGGTGACAATGTCGAGCAGTGGCGCAGCCAATACGCGGCGCAACTGTGTGTACGTCACGAAAACGTCGGTGAAACCTTATTTTGCTATAGCCGCGACGGCAACGATTTAATGCAAAACCTGCATAACCAAATGCAACTGCGTTACTTGCACCGACCGGCCAGTTTGGAAGATGTATTTTTAAAACTTACGGGGCGCGAGTTACGCGATTAAATCCATTGCCGCGAAATTACTTCTCACCACCCGCACTCAGCCTGCGCTTTATCCCGGTTTGGCACCGCAATTATTTAGTGTGGAAAAAACTTGCCATCCCCGCCATTCTCGGCAATTTGGCCGACCCCATGCTGTATATGCTGGGGCTGGGTTATGGTCTAGGCAGCCTGCTGCCGCAAGTCGATGGCGTACCCTACATCGCTTTTCTCGCGGCCGGCACGGTGTGCTACTCGACCATGAATAGCGCTACCTTCGAGGTGTTGTATTCCAGTTTTTCGCGCATGCATGTGCAAAAAACTTGGGAAGCCATTATGAATACACCCCTCACGCTGGACGATGTGCTGCTCGGCGAACTCGCCTGGGCCGCCACCAAAAGCCTGCTCTCCGGCATCGCCATTCTGGTCATTATTTGGGTACTGCAATTACAGACTTCCTTCTGGCTCTCGCTCTGGATTATCCCCGTCGTGATCTTGATCGGGTTTTGTTTCTCCGGCCTGGGTTTGGTAATGAACGCGGTATCACCTAGCTATGATTTTTTTCTCTACTATTTCACCCTGGTCATCACACCGATGGTATTGCTGTGCGGTGTCTTCTTCCCGGTGAGCCAGATGCCGCTATTTTTGCAAAATGTTGCCGCATTTTTACCACTGACCCACGCCATTAATCTCGTGCGCCCGCTGATGCTGGGGGTCGTTCCAACTCAAGTTTGGCTGCATATCTTAGTGTTGCTGGCTTACGGCGCAGTGGGGTTTTATATCGCGCTGGGACTGACGCGCAAGCGATTGCTCAGCTAGAACCTGGATGACCGTGAATTCCACATTTCTTTGCTACGACAATACTCAATTGGGGGTGCGGAATTGGATGCCCGTTTAACTGACTTATTTCGATCCTGAAGAGACGAATGCCAAGACTGGCGAAGATATCCGGTCATCGGCCTTTGCTGCCGCCGGTATCGGTTCAATTAAATGACTGGTGTCGCGCAGGTTGCTAGCCGTTGACAATAATATGTTGGTGATTGGCAGCTTCCGTCAGCAATATTCGGTATGGGCCGACTCAGAAGCTTCTTTCGGTTGCCTGGGGCGAGAGTTTCCAGAAAACGTCACAAAGTAAATATCGCGCGAAACCGTCTCGGTTGAGTTGATTCAGTAAAAGTCAGCGTACGGCAGTAGCTGTAGCCTTATTTCACAGCAGATAGATAGTTTGCAGGAATGCGATCTACAAGCGGAACCTGGAAAGCCGACGATGGGTCATTTTCCTCTAGCCCATTTGCGTTGCAGGTCTTCTTCGCACGCGCCTCTTTAATTATGATCTAGCATAAGGAGTAACCGATTTAGCTATCCCGGGTACTTATGGTTGCGCATATTCAAAGAGGGGCTCACTGATGCATATGCGTTTTGTGTACTTTGTGCCGTCTCTTTGTCGGATTTTTTAACACTGGAAAGGTGGATACATTTATAACTTGCTGGTTTATTATGATTAATATTATTGGCATAATGCTTGCTCAGAGTTTATCTGACGAGCTGCGGACGGTGATATTACGTCTCCTTTGCTATTGTGAGATCAAGTGTTGCTGTGGGATAATGGTCTAAATCAATAGATTTAGAATATCTATATTTACTAAATAACTATCTTCCCTGAAGCTACCAACGGTGGCAGGTTTTGATCCCCTCAAGTCTGCCTCACTTGCTACGATAAAAGTAGGTAAGGGCGTACAAGCCAATGTCAGTTTCCCCGTCATTATCATCAATAGCCGGGAGTAGGAAAATGAATCACCTGTTGAATATCTTGGACGGTTTTGTAAGTATCTTGCACTGGGGGCCTCAGAATAATAGGCGCTATACCCGAGTTTGTAACGGTTTTGCACGCGATCAAATGCATCTGCGTCAGGATGTAAAAGCGGTCGGCAATGGCCTTAGAAAGGTGACTAGAGTATATGGTGAACAAAGCCGTTCGCGCGCACGCATCGAACAAAGACGGTGATGAAGTAACGGTTCACTCGCAAGAAACAGATTCGCCTGTACTCCCTGTTCCGCAACTGGAGCGACTCCACGGGTTTCGTCCTGACTTGGTAGACTTCGTAATAGCGCAGACAAAGCTGGAAGCGGAGCATCGCAGGAAGCAAGACAGCCGGCTTAACACCTTTATCTTCATAGAGCGCGTGCTTGGCCAGGTTGGTGCCGTCGTCCTAGCGGGATTGGGCATCGGCGGCGGGATATACGCCGGCCTTAACGGGCAAGCTTGGCTGGGTGGCGTCATTGCGAGTGTCACCATTGGGACTTTGGCGGTAGCATTTATCCAGCGCACTACCTCAAAATCGAACGGCCAACAGCAAAAAAAGAGCTAAAAACTCAGCCCAAAAATTTCCATACGCTGCAATATAAAAAGCCCGGCTAATGCCGGGCTTTTCCTTTGTGCCGCTACTCCCATGAACGCGTCGGTTCTTATCTCGTCCCACGACGCCGAAGGTAAGCAGGTATTCATTAAAATACACCGCAACAGTCAGCGAAGAAGACTATACCGGCCTCTTGTAGCTTACGAAGCCACCAGCAGTTTTGGCCGAGTTTGAGACATTGGCGACTGGATCACCGACCGACTCTTTTTGGCACGTTGCGGGCAGTTGCATTTATCGATGTGCAGTGGCCTCTATCATTGAAATTCAAATAACTTTAGCGTCCGGCGAACCCACCGTAAGGTAAGCGTCCAACCGGCCCCACCTATCGTAGCCCACCCAAACGCCGCACACTCCCCCGCGCTAACACCACGCGATGAGGAGCCCCATGTCAAACGACGCAAAAAAACGATCCTACTGGCAACACCATTTCACCCGCTGGAAAGCAAGCGGCCTAAGCCAACGCGCCTACTGTGCCAGCGCCGGGCTCACCTTCGCCACCTTCGACTACTGGCGCAGACAAACAGGTGCGAATGTTGGTCAGC
>JAYVZN010000028.1:0-6228 GCA_043783305.1 Betaproteobacteria bacterium | reverse complement strand
TTCGCGTCCTTTGGTGATATAGCTCAGTTGGTTAGAGCACAGCACTCATAATGCTGGGGTCGGTGGTTCAAGTCCACCTATCACCACCAGGAATGAATTAAGTTCGGCCGCCATGTGCGGCCGATTCTGCCTAAGGGCGAACGCTTGCGACCCCTTAACATTTTTCTGCATCATTGCTGATCCCTGTAAACACACATAGCCAGTGGCTAAAAAACTCTTTATTCAGACTTTCGGTTGCCAAATGAACGAGTACGACTCGGACAAAATGGCGGATGTGCTGCATGCCTACGAAGGCTTCGAGCGCATCGACAAACCGGAACAAGCTGATGTGATCCTCTTCAACACCTGCTCCGTACGCGAAAAAGCGCAAGAGAAGGTTTTTCACGCGCTCGGTCGTTGGCGTCATCTGAAGCAGGACAATCCGGAGTTGATGATCGGCGTCGGCGGTTGCGTTGCCAGCCAAGAGGGTGCCACCATCCTCAAGCGTGCGCCGTATGTGGATTTCGTATTCGGCCCGCAGACCTTGCATCGCATCCCGGCATTGATGCAAGCGCGGCGTGAAAGCGGGCGTGCGCAGCTCGATATCAGTTTCCCCGAGATCGAAAAATTCGACCACCTGCCGCCCGCGCGCGTGGAAGGGGCTAGCGCTTATGTTTCGATCATGGAAGGCTGCAGCAAGTATTGCAGTTTTTGCGTCGTGCCGTATACCCGTGGCGAAGAAGTGTCGCGCCCGTTTGACGATGTATTGGCTGAGGTCTCGCAACTCGCCGAGCAAGGCGTTATGGAAGTCACGCTGCTGGGCCAAAACGTCAACGCCTATCGTGGTTTGATGGACGACGGCAGCTATGCTGACCTCGCCCTGCTCTTAGAATATGTAGCGGAAATCCCCGGCATTGAGCGCTTGCGTTTCACCACCTCACACCCGAATGAATTTAGCGACCGCCTGATCGAAGCCTATGCGCGAATTCCGAAGCTGGTTTCGCATCTGCATTTGCCGGTGCAATCTGGTTCTGATCGCATCTTGATGGCGATGAAGCGCGGCTATACCGCGCTTGAATACAAATCCAAAATCCGCAGATTGCGTGCGCTGCGTCCCGGGCTCACCGTGACCTCGGATTTTATTATCGGCTTCCCTGGCGAGACGGAAGAAGACTTTGAAGCGACCATGCGCTTGATTGATGATGTCGGCTTCGATGCCAGTTTTAGTTTTGTATACAGCGCACGCCCCGGTACCCCCGCAGCGGGTTTAGTCGATGACACACCGCTCGCCGTCAAGGCGGAGCGCTTAGCGCGCCTACAGAAACGCATCGACGAACTCGAGGCCATCGTCAACCAATCGATGCTGGGAAGCGTGCAACGCGTGCTGGTGGAAGGTCTATCGAAAAAAAATCCGAACGACCTCGCGGCGCGTACCGACAATAACCGCATCGTGAATTTCCCCGGCCAACTCGCAACATCCCGCGGCTTGGTCCATGTGCGTATTACCGAAAGTGTGCGCCATACCTTACGTGGAGAATTGGTTTAACCGATCCATGGAAATATCTTTCACCCCCGTCGATAACAAGCGCCTTGCCAATTTATGCGGTGCATTAGATGAAAATCTGCGCCAAATCGAAACCGGCATGGGCGTTAAAATTGCGCGTCGCGGTGAAAATTTTCGTGTCGAGGGCAACACCAAGCAGGCGCGCCTTGCAGCGGATTTGCTTAAAAGCTTTTACGAGCGCGCCCAGCGCAGCCTGAATATCGAAGACATACAACTCGCCATGGTGGAAGCGGCGCATATTCCGGCGGCAGGTGCTGCAACGCAAGAAGGCATGATGCCCGTACTGCTGACGCGCAAAGGCGATCTACATGCGCGCACCGTGCGCCAAAATCAATACCTGCGGCAGGTGCAGGAATTCGACATCACCTTCGGCATTGGCCCCGCTGGCACCGGTAAAACCTATCTTGCCGTGGCGAGCGCAGTAGATGCCTTAGAACGCGATTTGGTGAAACGTATCGTATTGGTGCGTCCAGCCGTTGAAGCCGGCGAGCGCTTAGGTTTCCTGCCGGGCGATTTAGCGCAAAAGGTGGACCCTTATTTGCGCCCGCTGTACGACGCGCTGTACGATTTAATGGGTTTCGATAAAGTGGCCAAGGCCATCGAGCATAACGCCATCGAAATCGCACCGCTGGCGTATATGCGCGGGCGTACACTGAGCCACGCTTTCGTGATTTTGGATGAAGCGCAAAACAGCACCCAAGAACAAATGAAAATGTTCCTCACCCGCATCGGTTTCGGCAGTAAGGCCGTCATCACGGGTGACGTGACGCAAATCGATCTTGGGCGCGGCCAAGTGAGCGGATTGGTACAAGCGCAAGAAGTGCTCAATGGCGTGGCCGGTATCGGTTTCACGCATTTTCTAGCGGAAGACGTGGTACGTCATCCCTTAGTGCAACAAATTATTCATGCCTACGAGCGCTTCGACAAAAAAAACCGCGAAACCTAAACTGGCGCTTGCCGTGCAATATGTAACGGCGGTGGATTACTTGCCGACGCGCTCGCAAGTACGGCGCTGGGTGCGGGCTGCGCTGACCGGCGATGCGGAAATCACGGTGCGCTTCGTTGCGGCGGAAGAAGGGCGGGCATTAAACCGCGATTACCGTGGTAAAGATTATGCTACCAATGTGCTAAGCTTTGCTTATGAATCCGCTCCAGCGGGTGGTTCGGTGTGCGGCGATTTGGTGCTTTGCACACCGGTGGTGGCGCTCGAAGCACAACAACAACAAAAATCGTTGAATGCACATTACGCCCATCTTGTGGTGCACGGCGTATTGCATTTACAGGGTTTCGACCACGAAACCGAAGCGCAGGCACAAGTCATGGAAGCGCGCGAGCGCACGATTGTGATGCGGCTGGGTTTCGTCGATCCGTATGGCGACGGTGATAAATAACGAATATTTCGATGGATTCGGAGTATTCGCCATTTTTTACCGTAAGGAGGTCGTAAGGCAGCGCGTGTTTGTTGTGTTGCCGTGTTTGTGTATGGATGATATCCCGAGTAAACCGAGTTGGCTCGAACGGCTCGGCGCATTGTTGATGCGCGAGCCGGAAGACCGAGACCAACTCATCGAATTGCTGCACTCCGCTTACGAGCGGAATTTACTGGATGCCGATGCACTTGCCATGATTGAAGGCGTGTTGCAGGTGTCCGAATCCCAAGTGCGGGACGTAATGATTCCGCGCGCGCAAATGGATGTGATCGAAATCACCGATCCGCCTGAAAAATTCCTGCCCTTCATGATCAGCACCGCGCATTCGCGTTTCCCCGTGATCGACAAAGATCGCGACGACGTGATCGGGATTTTGTTGGCGAAAGACATGTTGCGCTATTACGCCGGTGAAGAAAGCAGCGTGCGCGCCATGTTACGTCCTGCGGTTTTTGTGCCCGAGTCCAAGCGCTTGAACGTATTGCTTAAAGAATTTCGCAGTAACCGTAATCACATCGCCATCGTGGTCGACGAATACGGCGGTGTGGCCGGTCTGGTTACCATCGAAGATGTGTTGGAACAAATCGTCGGTGAGATCGAAGATGAATTCGACTTCGACGAAAACGAAGACAATATTATTGGTGACCCGCAAGGCCGCTATCGGGTGAAAGCGCTCACCGAAATTTCGGATTTCAATACCGTGCTCGGCACGGAATTTAGCGACGAAGAATTCGATACCGTCGGTGGTTTGGTGATCCAACAGTTCGGGCGCCTGCCCAAGCGCGGCGAAAGCGTGGTATTGGCCGGATTGCGTTTTCAAGTATTGCGCGCGGATAGTCGGCGCCTGCACGCCTTACTGGTTGAACGCGTGCAACAGAATGCCATGAGCAGCAGCTTGCAAGGCATCGCTTGACGCGCAGCAGCGCGCTCATCTTTCGCGCCGGGCGATTCAAGCTCGTCGCTTTGCCGTTTCTATTGGGCGGGCTCAGCATTTTTGGATTTGCGCCGTTCCATATTTACGCTGTACCCATTTTCACACTAGCGGCCCTCTTCCACCTCTGGCAGCACGCCGGTTCTAAACGTGCCGCATTCTTGATCGGGTTCAGTTTTGGCCTGGGTTTGTTCGGTTTCGGCGTGTCTTGGGTGTATGTCAGCCTGCACGATTTTGGCATGATGCCGCTGCCGCTGGCGTTGTTGGCGACCTTTCTTTATTGTGCCTTCTTGGCTTTGTTTCCCGGTTTGGCGGGTTGGCTGCAGGCGGCATTGAAAGGTGCGGCACACATCGCGTCGTGGCGTTTATTGGTCGTGATGCCGGCTTGTTTCGTACTCTATGAATGGACGCTCGGTTGGATTTTTACCGGTTTTCCCTGGCTGACGCTGGGCTATACGCAAGCGTCGTCCAGCCCCTTGGCGGGCTACGCGCCGCTGCTGGGCGTATACGGTGTCTCCTGGTTATTGCTGTTGAGCGCGGGTTTAGTTGCTTGTGCGTATCACGCCTGGCACAAGATTTCCGGACGTGCTTGGGTTGCGCTGGGAAGTTTGCTCTTGGTGTGGCTGGCGGGTGCTGGTTTGCAAACAGTGGCCTGGACCCAAGCCAGCGGCAAGCCGCTGAGCGTGAGCCTCTTGCAGGGTAATATTCCGCAGGACCTCAAGTGGCGCGAAGACCGTTTGCACACCACTCTTGCCACCTACCGCGAAATGGTGCTCAACAGCAAAAGCCAACTCATTATTTTGCCGGAAACGGCCATTCCGCAATTTTTAGATAATGTATCGCCGGACTATTTAGACTTGCTGGCGCAGCATGCGCGGCTCCAAGGAGGCGATTTGATTCTTGGATTGCCTGAACGCGATTTTATAAAGCGCACCTATTACAACAGCGTGATCAGTCTCGGTACATCCGCTTCGCAATCTTATCGCAAGCAGCACTTGGTACCCTTTGGCGAATTTGTGCCGTTCAAGCCGCTGTTCGGCCCGATTATTGCAGCGATGCAAATACCGCTCACGGATTTTGCGCGCGGTGCGTCCACGCAACAACCCTTAGCGGTTGCCGGGCAACAAGTCGCGATGAATATTTGTTACGAAGATGTGTTCGGCGAAGAAGTTATTCGCCAACTACCGCAAGCCACCTTGCTCGTGAACGTCAGCAACGATGCGTGGTTCGGCGATTCCATTGCACCGCACCAGCACTTGCAAATCGCTCAAATGCGCGCCCTGGAAAGCGGGCGTTATATGTTGCGCGCCACCAATACTGGAGTCACGGCAATTGTGAACGAAAAAGGCCGGATATTAAAACAAGCCCCCGTGTTTCAAACAACCACCTTGCACGGCATGGCGCAAGGCTTTAGCGGCAGCACGCCTTATGTGCGCTGGGGCAATACGCCTTTTGTGGTACTGCTCGGTGGTGTGCTTCTGCTGGCTGTGGTACTGCGTCAGAGCGGCTTCCGAATTATTTAACGCGTTCGAAAGTTATGGGTGCTGTTGTCATTGACAGGGATATGTCAATTAAATTAATATGACTCCTTTTGTTTACTCATGGAGCCATTTCAATGCCCCTCCCCGACCCCCACAAACTCCTCGCCGATGCGGCTTCCCTCATCCACGCCGAACAAAGAATTCTGAAAGTCATCTGGCCCCAAAACTGCGGCTTCGATCCAACGATCCTCGTCCCCCGCCAACTCACCGGCACCGAAACCCTCAGCGAAGACTTTTCCTACGAACTCGAACTAAGTTGCATCGACCAGACACTTCCGGCTAAACACCTACACGGCTTGCCGATTGGCGTAACGATTTTATTGGACAACGGCCAAACCCGCGCCATCTGCGGCATCATCACCCACGTACACAAAGGCCAGTCCAACGGCGGCGACCTACCCATTTTGGTTACATTCACCTCCGCACTCGGCCTCATGCAGCACTGGCACGACTCCCGCTACTTTCACGCAAAAACGATACCGGACATCTTGGTTCTACTGTTACAAGAACTCCAAGACCGCCACCCCGGCAGCCAAGCCTGCCTACGCACAGAAAACCGCCTCACCAAAACCTACCCCGCACGCGACCTAACCGGCATGTACCGCGAGAGCGCCTACCAAGTGTTCATGCGTCTCGCCCGCTTTCGTGGCATCGGCTTCCGCTTTACGCATGCCATCGAAAACGGCCTCCCCGTCCACACCCTCATCCTCTTTGATGATCCTTATAGTTTTAACGAAATCACCCAAAACAACGGCGAAGTGCGCTTCCACCGCGCCGATGCCACCG
>JAYVZN010000027.1:0-37803 GCA_043783305.1 Betaproteobacteria bacterium | reverse complement strand
CAAGTTGATAAATTAACATCAACTTGCCCGTCCAGAAAATCGGGCCTCGCTCACTCAACAAACCAATGTTTTTCCTGGATTTGTACATATGCTTAACTTTGGTGATGCGCAGCGGCTTCGGCGACGGTTTCGATGCCGTGATTCCGGCGACATGGAATCCGCTCGGCATCGTTTACACAACGCCTTGGCTGCTCAAATAATCTTCGTAGTTTCCACGGTAGTGGGTGTAACCGCCGTGGCCATCCAACTCAATAATTTGGGTAGCGAGTGAGGACACGAATTGGCGGTCGTGGCTGACGAAGATCAAAGTGCCGGTGTATTTTTCCAAGGCGATATTCAGCGCTTCGATGGTTTCCATATCCATGTGATTGGTGGGTTCGTCCATGAGCATCACATTCGGGTACTCGAGCATTATCTTGCCGTAGAGCATACGGCCTTTTTCGCCGCCGGAGAGTACACGCACAGATTTTTTAACGTCGTCGCCGGAGAATAAGAGGCGCCCTAAAATACTGCGAATGGCTTGGTCATCCTCGTTTTTTTGCGCGCAATATTTCATCCAATCGAAGACGTTCCGATCGTTGTCGAAGTCGTGGGCATGGTCTTGGGAAAAGTAAGCGATGCGGGCTTTCTCCGCCCATTTCACGTGGCCTTGGTCGGTTTCGATTTCGCCGACGAGCGCTTTAAGTAGGGTGGTTTTACCCGCGCCGTTGGGGCCGATCACGGCTAGGCGTTCACCGGCCTCGAGCATGATATTCATGCCATGAAACAGTACGTGCTCGTAGCCTTTGGCGAGATCGTGTAACTCCACCGCTTGGCGATGCAGCTTATCTTTGTCGTCCATTTCAAAGCGAATATACGGCGCTTGGCGGCTGGAGGGTTTAACGTCCACGACTTCCGATTTTATTTTCTCGATTTGCTTCAAGCGTGAAGTCGCTTGGCGTGCTTTGGATTTATTGGCGGAGAAGCGTGAAACAAAATCTTGTAAATCGTTAACACGATCTTTAGCCTTGGTATTGGAGGCGAGCATTTGTTGCCGCGCTTGGGTTGAGGCCAGCATATAGTCGTCGTAATTGCCGGGATACACGCGAATGGTGTTGTAGTCCAAATCGGCCATGTGCGTGCACACGCTATTTAGAAAATGGCGATCGTGCGAAATAATGATCATGGTGCTGCCGCGCTGGTTGATGATGTCTTCTAACCAGCGAATGGTATTGATGTCGAGGTTGTTGGTGGGTTCGTCCAACAACAAAATATCCGGATTGGAAAATAACGCTTGCGTGAGCAATACGCGCAATTTGAAACCGGGTGCGATTTCACGCATCGGGCCGGTGTGATTGGTTAGCGGAATTCCCACGCCCAGTAACAATTCACCGGCGCGTGCTTCGGCGGTGTAGCCATCCAATTCAGCGAATTGCGATTCAAGCTCCGCGGCTTTCATGTAGTCGTCTTCGGTGGCTTCGGGGTTAGCGTAGATAGCATCTTTTGCTTGCATGACTTGCCACATTTCGTCGTGACCCATCATCACCACGTCGATGACGCGTTGGTCTTCAAAAGCAAACTGGTCTTGGCGCAGCCAAGCCATGCGCTCGTGGGCATCGAGCGCGACGTTGCCCGCACTGGAATCGAGCTCGCCCGCGAGAATTTTCATGAAAGTAGATTTTCCGCAGCCATTGGCACCGATCAAGCCATAGCGGTTTCCGTCTCCGAATTTGACGGAAACATTTTCGAACAGAGGCTTAGCTCCGAATTGAATGGTGATATTGGCAGTCGAAAGCATGTGTCAAAGTTACTACGTAAGAAAGAAGTTGGGCGCGCATTTTAGCATGCTTGCTTCGTCAGAGCGGGATCGCACAGAAGGGGTGTTGCGTTAGAACGTTATTTTTTGGCGGTAATGCGGGCGCTGGCGGCACCGGCGGCAAACGTTAAGTCGATGGTAGCACCTACGGCGAGGGCGTTACTGTCACGCACAATATGACCTTGGGCATCGCGCGTGATGCTAAAACCGCGTTGCAAAATCGATTGCGGATTGAGGTGCTGCAGGTGGGCTGTTAATCGTGTTTGTTCTTGATGTGCCGTCGCTAAACGGTTTTTCATTGCGAGTGCAAGGCGTGTGCCGAGATGTGTGCAGTTTTGCGTGCGCGGCGCGAGATTGGGCTGCGCATTGCACAGGCGCTCGCCGATCCGTTTAAGTTGCCAACCACGGGTATCTAGTCGGTGCCGAGCGGCGTGCTGCAGGCGTTGCGTTAAATGTGCAAGTTGTTGATGGTGATGCCGTAGATGTTGACTCGGATGCGTCAGCCGCTTGGCTAGGTGATCTAAGCGCTGCATCCGCATTTCCAACGTGCGCACGAGGTGTTGGGCCAAGCGCTGTCGCAGCGCTTGCAGGCGCGATAGCCATTCGGCGCGATTGGGGCTGGCGAGTTCGGCTGCTGCGGTCGGTGTTGCCGCCCGTTGATCGGCAGCAAAATCAGCAATGGTGAAATCGGTTTCGTGCCCAACGCCGCAGATGATCGGAATTCGGCTGGCCACGATGGCGCGGGCCACGGCTTCTTCGTTGAACTCCCAGAGATCTTCTAGGCTACCGCCGCCGCGGCACAGAATGAGAACTTGGCATTCCGCGCGTTGATTGGCCGCCTGAAGGGCGCGCACGATCTGTTGGTGCGCGCCCTTGCCCTGCACCGGGGTCGGGTAGAGCACGATGGCGATACTGGGCATACGCCGTTTTAAAGTTGTGCAAACATCGTGCAATGCTGCGGCATGGGGTGAGGTGATCACACCAATTTGTTGCGGGAAGCTGGGTAGTGTGCGTTTACGTGCCGCCTCAAACAAACCCTCGCTTTCGAGTTTCATTTTCAATTGGGCAAAGGCTTCGTACAAGATACCGAGCCCGCTCGGGCGCATGGTTTCCACATTCAACTGAAAATCACCGCGCGGCTCATAGAGTGAGACCAGCACCCGGGCTTCGACCTGCGTGCCTTCTTTGGGTGCGAAATTTAAATATTGATTGCGATGCCGAAACATCACGCAGCGCACTTGTGCCTTTTCATCTTTCAAAGAAAAGTACCAGTGACCGGAGGCGTGTTGGGTGAGATTAGAAATTTCCCCACTCACCCATAGCGGCGAAAATGAGTTTTCGAGCAGCGCGCGAGTACGGCGATTAAGCTCTGAAATAGGGATTGCTTGCTCTTCAACCCTATTAAATAAGGGATTTTTCATGGCGTGATTGTAGCAGCTATCCACAATCACCGAGAAATCTTCATGTTTCTGTCACTAAATTGAAAAATTTACAAAATTAAAATTCAAGTTACTGTATTTATTGATAAATATTGCATGGTAAAACTTGAGCGAAAATTAAAATTCTTTTGCCGGGGTCAACTTAAGTCACTTTTTTAGTGCTTATGCACAGCTTTATCCACAGCAATTGTGGGCAAAATGAAAATTCCCTTTTACGTCATGGTGTTTCGCTAATAATGAAGACTTACCGGAGAACTAACTGCTGGAAAAATAGGGTGCATTCATGCGCAAAGTATTTTTTATCCGAGCGGGAATAAAAAATAGTACAACTTATTCTTGAATTTGCTTGCAACATGACAAAAAGATAGTACAGTGACATCCGTGCGGCGGCAGATTTTTGCAGTCACATGTTTTAGATACCCTTTTTGTTTTGCTCCGTTTCGCCCCGTCCAGCCATCTGTTCGGGGCATTTTTTTGTCGTCGGGAAAAGAAGTTTTGCGGCACCTCCCTTGCTGAAAATCGCGTTGCAAGCTAAAGTGACGCACTATTTTCGATGGAGATGCCGTGTGCTGAGTATCATAGAAAAAGCGGGTTGGTCGATTTGGCCCTTGATGTTTGCTTCTATCATCGCCTTGGCCATTATTGGCGAACGTGCATGGTCCTTGCGTGCCCGGCTGGTTGCGCCCAAGAGTCTCTTGCAAGGTTTACTGAAAGATTTGCAAGGTAAAGGCATTACCCCGGAAATGCTGCGTGACCTCGCGCAAACGGCACCCTTAGGCCGGATCTTCAGCGCCGCCTTGCGCAATGCCAACAGCTCGCGCGAAATGATGAAAGAAGCGATTGAAGAAGAGGGGCGCGCTGTGGCGCATGAGTTAGAACGGTTTTTGACCACGCTGGGTACGATTGCAACCGCCTCCCCTTTGTGGGGCTTGTTCGGCAGCGTGCTGGGCATGGTGGAATTGTTCGGCGCTATGCGTCCGACGGGCGCTAACCCAACGGAATTAGCACACGGAATTTCCGTGGTTTTGTATAACACCGCGTTGGGTTTGATCGTCGGCATTGTGGCGCTCATTTTTTATCGCTTCTTCCGTGCGCAAGTGGATTCCTTGGTGATGGATATGGAGCAGCAGGCGATCAAGTTAGTCGAAGTGCTGCACGGCGAACGTAAATAGCATGAACTTTCAACGTGGTCGGTTGCGTGAAGAACCGGAAATCAATCTGATTCCGATGATTGACGTGTTACTGGTGATTTTAATTTTCTTGATGGTCACCACAACCTTTTCACCGTTTGCCGAGCTGCAAATTAATCTACCCACTGCACAAGCCGAAAAGCCGCAGGATAAACCCGCAGCGGTGAATGTTGCCGTGGATGCGACCGGGCATTATGCGATCAATGGAAAACCTTACGTCGGGCAGAACGTGGAAGGTTTGTCCTTGGAGTTAAAGCGGGCGGCGGGGAACGCAAATAAGGAGCCGGTCGTGATTATCAGCGCCGATGCCAGCGCGACCCACCAAGCCGTGGTCAATGTAATGGAAGCGGCGCGTGAAGCGGGTTTATCCCGCATTACTTTTGCCACGCAAGCACAAAATTCGAAATAGCCGAGCGGGGTGCGTAAGCCCCCGCAGGTTACCGCAAGCATCGCAACTAAAATTTGTATCCGCATGAGAGTCTGGCTGGAGCAGCAGTGGTATCGTTGGTCAATCTGGCAGGTTGTATTGCTTCCACTCTCGCTTTTATTTTGGCTGATTTCCAGCGCACGTCGTGCCCTGTATCGTGCGGGTTGGATACGCTGCGAAAAATTACCGTTGCCGGTGATTGTGGTCGGCAACATTTCCGTCGGTGGTACCGGCAAAACACCGTTAGTGATTGCTTTAGTGGACTTGTTGCAAGCATCGGGCTTTAAACCTGGGGTGATTAGTCGCGGTTATCACGGCAAAGGAACGCTGCCACGTCCGGTGACGGCCGAGAGCGAACCACGGGAGGTGGGGGATGAGCCGGTACTCTTGGCGCGTAAGACAGGTTGCCCGGTTTGGGTGGGGCAGCGCCGAGTAGAGGCGGGTCAGGCGCTGATCGCCAATCACCCGGAAGTCAACGTGATCGTGTGCGACGATGGCTTGCAGCACTACCGCTTAGCGCGGGATGTTGAGATTGCGGTGATTGATGCCGTACGCTGGTTTGGAAATGGTCAACTTTTACCAGCGGGCCCACTACGCGAACCTGTACGACGCATGCGCAGCGTCGATGTGGTTGTGATCAACGGTTGGTTACCGGGCGCACCGTTGCAGCGCCGCGAGTTCACCATGCAATTAACCGGCAATCTCCTTTACAATTTGCGTAATCCCGAACTGGAAGCGCAACCCGAATTTTTCATAGGCCGGACAGTGCATGCCGTGGCCGGGATTGGAGATCCACAGCGCTTTTTTAAACACTTAAAGAAATTAGGGATGCATTGCGTTGAACATCCTTTTCCCGATCACCACGCGTTTACGCCGCAGGATTTCCCATGGCCTGAATCGGAAATGATCGTAATGACGGAAAAAGATGCCGTTAAGTGTGTGGATTTTTTGGGAGATCAAGCCTGGGTGCTGCCGGTACAGGCACAGCTTGATCCCGGTGTAGGTCGTACCGTATTAGAAAAACTAAGGAAATGGCATGGATATAAAACTCCTTGAGATGTTGGTTTGCCCTTTGTGTAAAGGGCCTCTGGTCTATCACAAAGAACAGCAAGAATTGATTTGTAAGCCGGATCGTTTGGCGTATCCGATCCGCGATGGTATTCCGGTGATGCTGGAAGATGAAGCGCGTAAATTACCTGCGCAGGAAGAAATTTGATTAAAGGATGGGGTGCCGAAAAACGGTAGCCCGCGAATCTCCGCCCGATACCGGAACACAGGAGCCGAAACCGCATGAATTTTAAAGTCGTTATACCGGCACGGTTCGCGTCAACACGTTTACCGGGCAAGCCGTTGGCCGATATTCACGGCAAGCCTATGATCGTGCGGGTCGTGGAGCTGGCTTTGAAATCCGGAGCGGAAGAAGTATGGGTTGCAACCGACCATGCGCAGGTCGCAGAGGCTGTTACAGCGGCTGGCTACTCTGTTTTAATGACGGCACCGGAACATGCGTCCGGGACGGACCGTTTGGCGGAAGTCGTTCATCAACTCAAGTGGGCGGACGATACGATTATCGTGAATGTTCAAGGCGATGAACCCTTGTTGGATCCGCGCTTAATTGTCGCAGTAGCGCAAAGTTTAAAAGATCACGCTGAGGCCGATATCGCAACGGCGTGCCATCGCATTCACGATATGGCAAGCATGTTTAGTCAGCATGTTGTAAAAGTCGTATTTGATCGCAAGGGGTATGCGCTGTATTTTTCACGCGCACCGATTCCTTATGCGCGCGACGGCTTTCGCGATGCGCCGAATCAAATGCCGGTGGATTTAGCGGTATATCGGCATATTGGGATATACGCTTATCGCACCGCATTTCTAAAGCTATACCAACAACTGACACCGGCGGGTATAGAGCAATGCGAGGCCTTGGAACAATTGCGGGCGCTCTGGCACGGGTACAAAATTTCGGTTGCCGTAACGGACTTAGCGCCGCCCGCCGGTGTAGATACGCCGCAAGACTTACAAAAAGTTAGAGCTTTATTTAAAGTTTAAACACGGCTTATACGGGGATAAAAACTTTTTACCGCGCATTTTGGCACCCCGGCTCTCCCTTTTGTCGATCGGTGGTAAGATGTTGCCCTTTATTTACGCACCTATTTTTGATTCATTGGAGGCTCTATGAAGTTGATTCTGCTCGGCGCGCCCGGCGCCGGTAAAGGTACACAAGCCACTTATGTCAAAGAAAAATATAATATCCCGCAAATTTCTACCGGCGATATGTTGCGCGCGGCGGTTAAGGCGGGGACACCACTGGGTGTCGAAGCTAAAAAAATTATGGATGCCGGCGGTTTGGTTTCCGACGACATCATTATGGGTTTAATCAAAGAACGTTTGACACAAGCGGATTGCGCCAATGGCTATTTATTCGACGGTTTCCCGCGCACCATTCCACAAGCGGAAGCGATGAAAAAACTCGGCATCAATGTTGACTATGTTGTGGAAGTGGACGTGCCGGATTCGGAAATCGTCAAACGCATGAGCGGGCGCCGTGTACACGTGGCTTCCGGTCGCACCTATCACGTTGTGTTTAACCCGCCTAAGGTTGCTGGCAAAGACGATGAAACCGGCGAGGAACTGATTCAACGCGCTGACGACACGGAAGAAACCGTTTTAAAGCGTCTGGAGGTTTATCATTCTCAGACCAAACCGCTGGTGAACTTTTACAACCAGTGGGCTGCTGGCGGCATCGCCGGTGCGCCTAAGTACGTGAGGGTTGCCGGTGTCGGTGCCGTCGATGCGATTCGCGATCAAGTCTTCGCGGCCTTGGGATAATTAATATTGTCAGAGATAGGCGGGCTAGCGCGCGCCTGATTTTAGATGAGTAAAATCCCTGATTTTAATGAGACGGAACGACGTGTAGTCGAAGCCACGGTTGAAGAACGCTTTGGCCACGTCGTTGAAGTGCAATTTGCGGATGCTGAAATTCGCTTGTACAGCGGGGATCATGAGCTCACGGAAGTACCCGCGCTGTATTGGGAAGAACGCGCCTGCCAATTTGTGATTTTTAAAGTGGCAGACAATCGTTATCGCAATCAATTTTTTTATTCGGTCAAAGATCAATTTGGTACGGGCCGTGAGGAATACGACGATATCGGTGATTGCGTATTAACTTTGCTGCAAGTGCAGGCGGATCACGAATCAAGCCGTGATTCGGTGTAGAGAATAAACTTTATAGGGAGCAACAAATGGCGAAGATGAATGCTTTTTATGCGCAATCCGGTGGTGTGACGGCTGTTATTAATGCCTCTGCTTGCGGCGTGATTGAAACCGCACGTAAGCATAAAGATAAGATGGGCAAGGTGCTGGCGGGTCGCAATGGCATTATTGGAGCACTGACTGAAGAATTAATCGACACCACGAAAGAGTCGGCAAAAGCCATTGCGGCTTTGCGTTATACGCCCTCCGGCGCATTCGGTTCTTGTCGTTATAAACTCAAAAGCCTGGAAGCCAACAAGCGCGAATATGAACGATTGATCGAAGTCTTTAAGGCGCACAACATCGGCTATTTTTTCTATAACGGTGGCGGTGACTCGGCGGATACCTGCTACAAAATATCGCAGTTGTCCGAATCGATGGGTTATCCGGTGCAGGCAATTCATGTACCGAAAACCGTGGATAACGACTTACCCGTTACCGATTGCTGCCCTGGTTTTGGTTCGGTGGCGAAATACATCGCTATCTCCACCCGCGAAGCCAGTTTTGATGTGGCTTCCATGTGTAAAACTTCGACCAAGGTTTTTGTATTGGAAGTTATGGGGCGCCATGCCGGTTGGATTGCTGCGGCCGGTGGTATGGCGGCAGACAATGAAAATAATATTCCCATCGTAATTTTGTTTCCGGAAGTGGAATTTAATCCGACAAAGTTTCTGGCGCTGGTGAAACAAAAAGTTGAGAAATTCGGCTATTGCACTGTGGTGGTATCGGAAGGTACGCATTATCCGGACGGCAAATTCCTGGCGGAAGCCGGTACGCGCGATTCTTTTGGGCATGCCCAATTGGGGGGAGCGGCACCGGTGGTGGCGAACATGATCAAAGAAAAACTGGGCTACAAATATCACTGGGCCGTGGCGGATTATCTGCAGCGCGCGGCGCGTCATATCGCTTCCAAGTCGGATGTTGAGCAGGCGTATGCCTTAGGTAAAGCTGCCGTTGATTTAGCGCTGAAGGGTAAGAATTCGGTGATGCCTACCATCGTGCGTATTTCCGACAAGCCGTATAAATGGAAAATTGGTGTGGCGGAACTAAAAGACGTGGCGAATAAAGAAAAAATGATGCCGCGTAACTTTATTACACCGGACGGTTTTGGCATTACGCAAAAATGCCGCAGCTATTTAGCGGGTTTAATCAAAGGCGAAGATTATCCGCCCTATAAAGATGGCTTACCCAATTATGTACATTTAAAGAACGTAGCGGTGCCGAAAAAATTAAAAGGCATCTTTAAAGTTTAGGCGGCCAGCCAACATGACTCCGGAACGCGCGCGTGAGCTCTTAATTCAGCAGGCCGAATTCGGTAGCTTTTACAACGGTAATTCGGCAAAGCTGATTTTGTCGGAAGTGCAAAAGGAATACGGGCAAGCCTTGGTTGATCGATTCATTATCGAGTGCGGCTTAGATCAGGTTTTCGATTTCAAACCCGGTACATGCTTTAAGAAAGGGCTTGCCTTTCCGCCGGACAATTAAGCTGGATATAAAAAAATAGTTCAAATCTAAAAAGAATCGTTCAAGCCGTAATGGGCTAGGCAACAAAGCGCGGCTAGAACACTAGCCGAGTATATTGATGTATACCATTGGAGGAGTCATGACGGCACTTAGCTTTGCGCTTATCTGCGCTGGTGTTGCAATTGTGTATGGTTTTTTAGCAAGTCGATGGGTATTGGCAAAACCAACCGGCAATGAGCGGATGCGAGAAATCGCTGCCGCGATTCAGGAGGGCGCACAGGCCTATCTGAATCGGCAATACCGTACCATCGGCTTGGTGGGCTTGGTGCTGTTCGTGCTGATGTATTGGCAACTCGGTGTCTTAAGCGCGGTTGGGTTTGCGCTCGGTGCCGTGTTATCCGGATTGACCGGTTACATTGGTATGAATATTTCGGTGCGTGCCAATGTGCGTACCACCGAAGCGGCGCGCAGTGGTTTGAATGCCGCTTTGCAAGTCGCGTTCCAAAGCGGTGCCATTACCGGCATGCTGGTTGTGGGCCTAGGCTTGTTGGGTGTGGCCGGGTACTACGCCTACCTCGTGAGCATCACCGCCGCGGGTACCGCGGTAAATATCACGCCTTTAGTGGGATTGGCTTTTGGCGGTTCGTTGATTTCCATCTTCGCTCGCCTGGGTGGCGGCATATTCACCAAAGGCGCGGATGTCGGCGCCGACTTAGTGGGTAAAGTAGAAGCCGGTATCCCGGAAGATGATCCGCGTAACCCGGCGGTGATCGCCGATAACGTCGGCGACAACGTCGGCGATTGCGCGGGGATGGCGGCGGATTTATTCGAGACCTATGCGGTTACCATCATCGCCACCATGCTGCTGGGTGGTTTGGTTATGAAAGGCATGGGCGACAAAGCCATGGTTTACCCCCTGGTATTGGGTGGGGTCTCCATCATTGCTTCGATTATCGGCACTTTCTTTGTGAAAGCGCGCGAGGGCGGAAAAATCATGAACGCCTTGTATCGCGGCCTCGCCGTATCCGGCGTGTTGGCCGCCATTGCATTCTATCCGGTGACGACGTACATCTTAGGTTCTTCCGTGACCATCGATGGCCATGAAGTGGCGACGCGCATGATCTACTATGCCACCTTGATTGGTTTGGCGTTGACCGCCGCGATGGTGGTGATTACCGAGTACTACACGGCAACCGAATACGCGCCGGTCAAACACATTGCGCAAGCCTCCACAACGGGCCACGGCACGAACGTGATTGCCGGACTGGGTGTTTCAATGCGTTCGACGGCCTTGCCGGTGCTTGCTGTGTGCGCTGCGATCTTGAGTGCTTATGCTTTGGCTGGTTTATACGGAATTGCAATTGCCGCGACCTCGATGCTGAGCATGACCGGTATTATCGTTGCCCTCGATGCCTACGGCCCGGTCACGGATAACGCCGGCGGTATTGCGGAAATGGCCAATCTACCGGAAGAAGTGCGCAACATTACCGATCCGCTGGATGCCGTGGGTAACACCACCAAGGCCGTGACCAAGGGTTATGCGATCGGTTCGGCGGGTTTGGCGGCACTGGTATTGTTCGCGGACTATACCCATACCTTACAAGCGCACATGGGCGGGGTTGCGACTTTATTTGATTTGTCCAACCACATGGTTATTGTCGGCTTATTCATCGGCGGCTTAGTACCCTACCTGTTCGGTGCTATGGGTATGGAAGCGGTCGGACGAGCGGCCGGTTCCGTTGTGGTGGAAGTCCGTCGTCAGTTTAAAGAAATCCCCGGCATTATGGAGGGAACGGCCAAACCGGATTACTCCAAAGCGGTCGATATGCTCACCAAGGCGGCGATTAAGGAAATGATGATCCCGTCCTTACTTCCCGTACTCGTGCCGGTCATCGTTGGATTAACGTTGGGCGCGCAAGCTTTAGGCGGCGTGTTGATGGGTACTATCGTTACCGGTATTTTCGTGGCGATCTCGATGACCACCGGCGGCGGTGCTTGGGATAATGCTAAGAAATATATTGAAGAAGGTCATTACGGTGGTAAAGGTTCCGATGCGCACAAAGCGGCTGTGACCGGCGATACCGTGGGTGATCCGTACAAAGATACGGCGGGTCCGGCCATTAACCCGCTCATCAAAATCATCAATATTGTGGCCTTGTTAATTGTTCCATTACTGTAAATTAAGCTAACTTTAAGCAAAAAAAGCCGGTTTAGAGCCGGCTTTTTTTGGGTTTGCTCTTGTAAACTCTGGGCGTTAGACGAAACCAAAGTAAAGCCACCGCGTGTTAACAACGGCGTGGTAAATAGGGGGCCTGGGAGATATTGCCGACAACCCCCGAAGGGGACAGGCGCTGTTTACGCCGCGCGAATGTTTGCGGCTTGCTTCTTACCTTTAGGACCGTCAGCGAGATCGTATTGCACCCGCTGGCCTTCCTTTAAGGTTTTGAAACCGGCCATTTCGATAGCGGAAAAGTGCGCGAATACATCTTCGCCACCTTCCTCCGGCGTAATAAAGCCAAAGCCTTTTGCGTCGTTAAACCACTTGACGGTGCCAATTGCCATGTTGCTTACTCCGTTGTTGCCGGGCTGGTCGTATAACCCCGATATAGCCAGAAACTGTCGTAGCGAACCTTTGCCAAGCCTCAGTTTCTAAAGCAAAGACCGAGTTCAGTTTGCCTCCGGCTTTGGCGATTCGTCAAGTATTTTGCTTTGGAGGGTAATTGGGGCTTGATTCGGAGGAATTACAGTCCCATTATAAGCAATCAATCGGATGGAAATACATGGCGCAAAAGGATCAGCTTGGAACAATTCTCGAACCAAAAGTCAGAAAAGCAAAACCACCACCACTGTATAAGGTGCTACTCTTAAACGATGACTTTACGCCGATGGAGTTTGTAGTCGTGGTGCTGCAAGAATTTTTTGACATGAATCGAGAGCAGGCCACACAGGTCATGCTGAAAGTGCATCAAGAAGGTATGGGCGTTTGTGGGGTTTTCCCAAAAGATATTGCAGCGACGAAGGTTGATCTGGTAGTCTCTTTTTCAAGGCAGCACCAACATCCGTTGCAGTGCGTAATGGAAGAAATCTAAATGATATCGCAGGAACTTGAAGTCTCTCTCCACATGGCCTTTGTCGAGGCGCGGCAAAAGCGTCACGAATTTATTACCGTGGAACATTTATTGCTGGCGATGCTGGACAATCCCTCAGCCGCCCAAGTGCTGCGCGCCTGTGCGGCGAATATTGAAGAACTGCGTAAAGCGTTGGCGGAATTCGTTTTGCAACACACCCCTGTCGTTAGTGGCAGCGATGAAGTCGACACCCAGCCCACGCTGGGTTTTCAGCGCGTGATACAGCGCGCCATCTTGCATGTGCAATCTTCCGGCAAAAAAGAAGTCACGGGTGCCAATGTGCTGGTCGCGATTTTCGGTGAGAAGGATTCGCATGCCGTGTATTTTTTACACCAGCAAGGGGTCACACGATTGGATGTGGTGAATTATATTTCACACGGCATCAGTAAAGTACAAGACAGTGCTGGCTCGGCCAAAGCGGGTGGACATGAATCCGAGCCGGAAGCGGAAGCGGAGCAACAACCGGCTACCGCGCTGGAAAATTTTACCCAAAACCTGAATGCGCAAGCGTTGTTAGGCAAAATCGACCCGCTCATCGGACGCGACCTGGAGTTGGAACGCGTCATCCAAACTTTGTGCCGTCGTCGTAAAAATAACCCCTTGCTGGTGGGTGAAGCCGGTGTGGGCAAGACGGCGATTGCAGAAGGTTTAGCGCGGCGCATCGTCGAAGGCAACATTCCCGAAGTCCTGGCGCAAAGCACGGTATATTCCCTGGACATGGGCGCGTTATTGGCCGGCACTAAATACCGCGGCGATTTTGAGCAGCGCTTAAAAGCCGTGCTGAAACATCTGTTGGATAACAACAAGGCCATTCTATTTATCGACGAAATTCACACCTTGATCGGGGCGGGTGCGGCCTCCGGCGGCACCTTGGATGCGTCGAATCTACTTAAGCCCGCCTTGAGCTCGGGTCAATTGAAGTGCATCGGTGCCACGACCTATAACGAGTATCGTGGTATTTTCGAAAAAGATCATGCCTTGTCGCGGCGTTTTCAAAAGATCGACGTGCCTGAGCCATCCGTGGCCGAAACCATCGAAATTTTACGCGGCTTAAAATCACGCTTTGAAGCGCATCACGGGGTTAAGTACACCTCGGCGGCTTTAACAACCGCAGCGGAACTTTCCGCCAAGTACATCAATGATCGGCATCTGCCGGACAAGGCCATTGATGTGATCGACGAAGCTGGCGCGGCACAGCGCATTCTGCCCAAATCGAAACAGAAAAAACTTATTACGCCGAAAGAGATCGAAGAGATCGTAGCCAAGATCGCGCGTATCCCACCCAAAACCGTGTCCAGCGATGATCGTTCTGCGCTGAAGAATTTGGATCGCGATTTGAAAGCCGTCGTGTTCGGTCAAGACAAGGCCATCGATGCCTTAGCCAGCGCGATTAAAATGGCGCGCAGCGGTTTGGGAAATTCCCAAAAACCCATCGGCTCCTTTTTGTTTTCCGGGCCGACTGGCGTGGGTAAAACCGAAGTTGCGCGTCAATTGGCTTACACGATGGGCATTGAGTTACTGCGTTTCGATATGTCGGAATACATGGAGCGTCATGCCGTTTCGCGTTTAATCGGCGCGCCGCCGGGTTATGTGGGTTTCGATCAAGGGGGATTGCTGACCGAAGCGATCAGCAAACATCCGTACTCGGTGTTGTTGCTGGACGAAATTGAAAAAGCGCACCCGGATATTTTTAATATTCTTTTACAAGTGATGGATCATGGCGCGCTCACCGACAATAATGGGCGCAAAGCTGATTTTCGCAATGTGATTATCATCATGACCACCAATGCCGGTGCCGAGTCTTTGAACAAAACGCAAATCGGCTTTACTTCACCCGAAAAAACCGGCGATGAAATGGCCGACATCAAACGTTTCTTTTCGCCGGAATTTAGAAATCGCTTGGATGCCAGTATTTCCTTTAGATCGTTGGATAAAGAAGTCATCATGCGCGTAGTGGATAAATTCCTGATGCAACTCGAAGAGCAATTGCACGAGAAGAAAGTTGAAGCGAATTTTACGGATGCGTTGAAAGAATATTTAGCCAAGCAAGGTTTTGATCCGCTCATGGGTGCGCGCCCGATGGCGCGCCTAATCCAGGATACGATACGCAAGGCGTTGGCCGATGAATTGTTGTTCGGTCGTTTAGCGCGCGGCGGCAAAGTAACCGTGGATATGGACGCAGGTAATCAAGTGAAATTAATGTTTGAAGAAGAACCGGAAGCGGTGGCTTAATCGCACTCTCACGCATTGTTTAAAGGCCGGCCTTGCCGGCCTTTTTATTGCTGTCGAGTTGTTTGCCAATGCCAAGGGAATCCCCTAACATCCTGTCAGTCAGTTCGCTCATAATCAAATCAGGGAGAATAAATGGCTGATTTTAATCCGGATCAAGCACCGGGCACGCACGTTAAGGATATTCACGATAACGAAGACAGCAAGCTGGCGGAACGGGGAATCCGGTTCGGTGCGTTTCTTTCTATCTATTGTTACAATCGTTGCCCCGTTAATTATTTTTCAAAAATCACGCCGTCGTATTCATGATCTTATTGCCGAAACGATGGTCATCAAAGTTTAATGCTCGACACGTATCGTAAAATTGAAACACCGGAGGGTGTTGAGTTACAGTTGCGCGCCGCCGGACCGGTGGCGCGCGTATTAGCTTTTGCCATCGATTTAATGCTGCGTGGTGTGATTTTAATTTTGCTGTCGATCGGACTATCCATCGTTGGTAATTTTGGGATGGGGATATTTTTGATCGTGGTTTTTCTCATGGAGTGGTTTTATCCCGTATTGTTCGAAGTGTACCGGCAAGGTGAAACACCGGGTAAACGCCTATTTGGCTTGCGTGTGTTGAACGACAACGGTACGCCCGTCGGCTGGGGGCCATCCCTGGTGCGTAATCTGTTGCGTGCGGTGGATTTTCTGCCATCTTTTTACGGCTTCGGTTTGGCCAGTATGTTGCTGAGCCGCGACTTTAAACGCTTGGGCGATCTCGCGGCGGGAACGGTTGTCGTGTATCAAGACCGCGCCCTGCGCAGTATCGCGATTCCTGCCGTGTCGGCATTCGCGCCGCCTTTAGGTTTAAATCTGGCCGAGCAGCGCGCGCTGATTACTTTTGCCGAACGCTCGCAACGTTTAACGGAAGACCGCTCGGAAGAGTTGGCTGATTTACTCACCCCGCTCACCGGTGTACAAGGGCGGCCCGGTATACAACGCCTGTACCAAATGGCTAATTGGTTGGTTGGTAAACGATGAATCAACAAGATTTTGAACGCCTAAACGAAACATACTGGCAAGAGACCGAAGCCCTTATCGATAGTCTGACCAAAGGCAAACGCGCCAACGTTAATGCAGCGGGTGAATTTCCGCAGCGTTATCGGCAGGTTTGCCAGCATTTAGCGCTAGCGCGTGAACGCCAATACACCGGCCATCTAATTGAGCATCTCAACCAACTTATGCTGCGCGGCCATCAACACCTTTATGGTTCGCGTGCCGGTTTTTTAAGTCCGATACTGCATTTTATCGGTGCCGCTTTTCCGGCTTTGATTCGCCGTGAATGGCGCTTATTTTGGCTGGCCTTTTTGCTGTTTTACGGCCCCCTCGCGCTCATGGGTTGGGCGGTGTACGAGCGCCCGGAAATGAGTTATACCTTGATGAGCGCAACGCAAGTTTCGCAAATGGAAACGATGTACAGTCCCGATGCACCGCACATCGGGCGTGAGCGCGGGGCGGATACGGATGTCTACATGTTCGGCGTGTACATTTGGAACAATATCCGCATCGGCTTTCAAACTTTTGCCGGGGGTATTTTTTTCGGCGTCGGCAGTATTTTTTACTTACTTTTTAACGGACTCTACATCGGTGCGGTAGCGGGGCATTTGACCCAAGTCGGCTATACCGCAACTTTTTGGCCCTTTGTATCGGGTCACGGTGCCTTCGAATTAACCGCGATTGTACTGTCCGGCATGGCCGGTCTTAAGCTCGGCTTTGCTTTATTGGCCCCAGGTCGGCGTACGCGCTTAGAAGCTTTGCGTGAAGCCGCTAAGATCAGCATTAAAATTATCTACGGTGTTATCGGCATGTTGATTATCGCAGCCTTCATTGAAGCTTTTTGGTCGGCCTCCACCTTGATCAGTGCTTCGGTGAAATACAGCGTAGCTGGAGTGCTGTGGAGTCTAGTGACGGCGTATTTTTTACTGGTCGGGCGCGGCCATGCAGATTAGCCGTATCGCCATCGAAGTTCGCCCGCGCAATTCGTGGGAGGCCACGGATCTCGGTATACGCATGGCACTGCGTTGGTGGAAACCCGTGTACGGTGCCTGGCTGGCGGCCTATTTGCCGGTGATCGCCGTCGCCACGTTCATTAGTGCGCAATTGAATACGCCATACATCGCTTGGATCTTGGTATGGTGGCTAAAGCCATTAATGGAGCGCGCGCCTTTGTATGTTTTATCGCGTGCGGTCTTTGGAGACACGCCGCGCATTATCGATGCTTGGCGCGCCATTCCCAGCCTGCTCCGCGTGGCTCCGTTGTGGCGTTTATTGTTAACACGTTTTAGCTTGTCCCGTTCCTGTTGTTTACCCGTCATCATGCTGGAGGGTTTGCCGCGCAAAGAACGGCGTGCGCGTTTTCGGGTACTACTAAAAGGTATGGCGAATAGCGCCGCCTGGTTAACCATTGTTTGCGTACACCTGGAATTGGTGGTGGCGCTAGGGGCTTATGCACTGTTAGAAATGTTTGTACCGCGTACGATGGGTGTCCAGTTGGATGCCAAAGAAATATTTGCGAACGGCTATCCGGATTGGTATATCTGGATGTTCTACGGCATCACGGTGTTTTCCTATTTAGTCATTGGGCCGCTGTATGTTGCGAGTGGATTTTCGTTGTATCTCAATCGTCGTACCTTGTTGGAGGGTTGGGATATTGAACTCGGTTTTCGGCGCATGGCAGAACGGTTAAGCCAATCCAAGGTTCTAACACGCGCCGCATTGATCGTGTTATGCGTACTTGGATTAACCGGTGCCGTTCCCGGCGATGCTGTTGCCGCACCGCGCAACGCAGAAGCGCAACAGCACATCAATGAAGTCATGCGTCGTCCCGAATTCAGCACCAAAAAAATCATTGAGTCCTGGCGTTATCTCGGCCCCAAAGACGAGCAAGAAAATATCCAAACGAACAACGCTTTTTGGCGGGGCTTGAGCACCTTCGGCAAAAGCTTGGCGTGGATTGTAAAAGGTCTGTTTTATCTCTTCCTTTTTGCTTCTGTCGTGTGGCTCATCATTAACCATCAGCGCTGGCTGAATTGGATGCGCGGTGTCAAGCCCGTACCACGCTATCAAGCGCCGACACAATTATTCGGCTTAGATATTCGTCCCGAGTCGTTACCGGAAAATCCAGCCGAAGCCGCACTAAAATTATGGCACAGCGGTGATGCGCGTGGCGCGTTGAGTTTGTTGTATCGCGGCGCATTGTCACGCTTGGCGCAGCATGAAAACGTTACCTTAAAAACCGGCGATACCGAAGGTGATTGCTTACAAGAAGTGCAGCGCACCCAAGCCTCCCCGGTCAGCGGTTATTTCGCCCACTTAACCACGGCATGGCAAACCGTGGCCTATGCCGGACGTGCGCCGCAAGCCGCCGAAGGTGAAGCGCTCTGCCATGAATACAGCGCACATTTTGGTAGCGCGCGATGAGCTTGCGCTACGGTTTAATTCTGGCATTTATACTGGCCCTGGGCAGCGCTTTTGGTTATTGGTTTTATTCCAACTTTGAAAAAGAGCGCAAGGAAAAGGAAATTGGTTTTTTGGGCGAAGCGCGTTACAACCCTTTGCTGGCCGCGCAGCGTTATTTCCAATCGTTTGGCGTAACGACAAGTAGCGAAGAAGGTTTGACTATTTTACCGCCCAGCCGGACCACGCTGATTATTCCCAGTGCGCGTTACGAAATGGGTGCCGGTGAAGCGCAGCGTTTAAGACGCTGGGTCGAATCCGGCGGGCATTTAGTGGTTGTGCCGAGCGCCGCTTTCGATGAAAAATACGAGCGTAAAGATTTATTTTTAGATCCGCTCGGCATTGAAGTAAAAGCAATTGAAAATCCGGAAACTGCGGGCATCGTCGATGTTGATTGGCCCGGCAGCAGTGATTTCATAACGATTAAAATCGATGCCTATGTACGCTTAAATTTGGACGAACATAAAGAAAAAGTGTTGCTCGAATTGGCGGATGAAGACGGTGCGTATTTAATTCGACTCGCTGTGGGTCAAGGTGTCGTAACCGTGATCTCGAATGCCGGTTTTTTAACCAACGCAAATTTAAGCAAAAACGATCATGCCGCGTATTTATGGCGCGTCGCACAACTCAACGACACACCGCGTCCGGTATGGTTGGTTTTCAGCGACGGTATGCCGCCGCTGCATCGCTGGCTGTTGCAGCATGCCTGGACCGTTCTGATCTCGGCAGGCACCTTATTAATTTTGTGGCTGTGGTCGGCCAGCCGTCGCTTTGGTTCTTTGCGCGCTATCGTGCCTTTGGCGCGGCGCCGCCTGCTCGATCACGTCGAAGCCAGCGGGCGCTTTTTATGGCGCGCCGGGCAGGGCGAACAATTGCTTAAAGGCGTACGCCAAGCTTTGTACCGTGCGCTCGAACTGCGCCATCCGGCGTGGGCGGGTATTTCTTCGCAGGACTTGTATCAACGCTTAGCCGAACTTTCAGGTTTATCGCACGAAACGGTACAAGGCGCTTTGTTGTACACCCACCACGGCAGCGAACACGAATTTACCCAGGCCATCCAAACTCTCGAACGAATAAGGAAATCTCTATGAGCGATCCAGAACAATCCACGCAAGAAAATATCGCGCAGGCCTCCGCCATCGCCAATCGCATGCGCACGGAAATCGGTAAAGCGCTCATCGGACAAGAGCCGGTGGTCGAGCAAATTTTAATCGCGCTGTTCGCCGCCGGTCATGTGCTGATCGAAGGCGTACCCGGATTGGGCAAAACCTTACTCGTACGTGCCCTGGCTAAAACCTTCGAAGGCAATTTCGCGCGTATTCAATTCACGCCCGACCTTATGCCGTCCGATGTTACCGGGCATGCCATGTACGATTTAAAAAGCGAACAGTTCCGCATTCGTAAAGGCCCGGTGTTTACCAACCTATTGCTGGCGGATGAGATCAATCGCGCCCCGGCTAAAACGCAAGCCGCCTTGCTGGAAGTGATGCAGGAGTACCAAGTCACGATCGAAGGCCAGCCGTTGGCTGTGAATATGCCCTTCATGACCTTGGCGACGCAAAATCCTCTGGAGCAAGAAGGAACCTACCCGCTGCCGGAAGCGCAGTTGGATCGTTTCCTGCTCAAAATCTTGATTGGCTACCCCAATGAGCAGGAAGAAAAAGCCTTGGTGGCGAGCGTAACCACCGGCCAAGTTGGTGATACGCTGAATGTTGATGCGGTAAATACCGTTGTTAAAGCCGCGAGCATTGTCAAAGTACAGCAAATCGTTTCTGCTCTGCGTGTCGATGAACGCGTTAACGAGTACGCCGTGCGCATCACACGCAAGACGCGCGAGTGGCCGGGCATCGCCATCGGTGCCGGGCCGCGCGGCGGCATCGCTTTGGTGCGTGCCGCACGCGCCAAAGCGCTGTTCAGCGGGCGCGATTTTGTAACGCCGGACGATGTAAAATCGGTCGCCATACCGGCCTTACGTCATCGCATCAGCATCGCGCCTGAATTAGAAATGGAAGGCCACAAACCGGACGACATTCTTTCTGCGCTGTTAGAGAAAGTGGAAGCGCCGCGCAAGTGAAACCGGCGCGCCTGTTACTCGTTGCCGCGTTCGGCTGGCTGTTGTTCGGTATTGTTGCCGCCGTGCTGCCAATGCTGGTACCGGCCTGGGCCGTCACCGGTGGCGTGTTGTTGGCGCTGATGCTGCTCGATAGCGTGTTGTTGTTACGTGCACCGATATTCAGCGCCACGCGGCGCGTTGCCAGCAGCTTACCGGTGGGTGTGTGGAGCCATGCCCAGTTAAACATAGCCAACCCAGGTCGGCGCGCTTGGCGCATGCGCGTATACGATCATTACCCACAACAAAGTGCAGCCGAAGGCTTGCCGCAGACCGTACGCGTGGCGGGTGGCGGCTTTGCTGAGCTTAGCTATCGGCTACGTCCGCTGGAGCGCGGCGACCAAAGTTTTGGTCAGGTGCAAGTGCAGATCGATTCGCCGCTTAAACTTTGGCAGCGCAGCCGCATGCTGGGTGCCGCGCAAGAGGTGAAGGTGTACCCTAACTTTGCCGAAGTGGCAAAATACACTTTATTTGCCACCGACAATCGCTTAAGCCAAATCGGCATTAAAAAACACCGTCGTCGCGGCGAGGGCTTATCGTTCCACCAATTGCGCGACTATCGCGCCGGTGATGCCTTGCGCCAGATCGATTGGAAAGCCACTGCGCGCCTGCAGCGCCTGATCTCGCGCGAGTACCAAGACGAGCGCGACCAGCAAGTGGTGTTCCTCATCGACTGCGGGCGGCGCATGTTGGCCAAAGACGATGCGCTCTCGCACTTTGACCACGCTTTGAATGCGGTGCTGCTGTTGTCCTATGTTGCCCTACGCCAAGGCGATGCCGTGGGTTTCTTCGCCTTTGCCGGCCCGCAGCGCTTCTTGCCGCCGCGCAAAGGCGCGCTCACCATCAACACCGTGCTGAATAATGTCTACGACTTACAACCCACCACGCATGCCTCCGACTACGCGTTGGCCGCCAGCGAACTCGTTAAGCGACTCAAGAAACGCTCCTTAGTTGTGCTCGTCACCAACCTGCGCGACGAAGATGCAGAAGAGTTGCGCCCAGCCATCGCCTTATTGCGCAAGCGCCATCTGGTCGTGCTGGCAAGCCTGCAGGAGGCCGTATTGAACCAGGTGGTGCAACAGCCGGTTCAAAGTTTCGATCAGGCGTTAAAAATGGCCGCAACCGATATCTATCTCGAACAACGGCGCCAAGCACACCAAGCACTAAAGAACTTCGGTGTCATGATGTTGGATGTAGAACCGGCGCAGTTACCGGTAGCACTCGTCAATCGCTATCTGGATATTAAACTCAGCGGTCGGCTTTAAGTATACGAGTGTGTTCCGTCCCTCGTGCGTGCCGCCTATGAGAAAATCAAACCATGAAATTGCAGCACCCCATTCAAAATAAAAGCATCGTCATTGCGCTGGTCATTTCATTGGCGCTGCACCTCGCAGTGCTGATGTTTAAATGGTCGAAGCCACCGGAAATTCCCGAATCGAAAGCGCGCCAGCTACCGACACAACTCGATGTTCGAATAGCCAAAGCGGAGCCTTTTAGCCCGCCGCCTCGGCAATCTCAATTACCGCACCCCGTTACTCCTCGGCGACCCACGACCCAAACACGCCGCAAACCAACACCAATACAAAGGCCGATACAAAGATCATCACCGCTCACTGCCGAGGTCGTTAAGCCTTGGAGCAAAACCGAGAAGGATGAGATGAGCCGTTTCCTCAACGACCTGCAAACCGAAACCAAACCGCGTACCGGTAGGGATCTGGAGCAGGATGCTTTGGCCATGGCGCGCACCTTAGAGAAACACGTTGAAAAAGACGATGAAGCCGCCGAAATCGCGCAACGCTTGCGTGATGCCCAAATTGAGCCTTTAAGCATCGAACTGTATTACGAAGCTTTATTTAACAAGCTGAATCGTAGCGCAGAAATGGTTAAAAATAAATCGAAAGAAACCGGGCTGCGTGTCGCCGTGGTGCGCGTGGTGATAAATCCGGATGGCTCGGTGAGAAGCTTCACCGTGCAGCAAACCGCCGATCAACAAACCGAGATTGCCTATATCAAATCGGTGGTGGAACGTGCCGCACCCTTCCCGGCATTCCCGCCGGATATCCGCAAAGCCACCGATGCGATGATCCTGCAAATTTGTATTCAACCACAGCGCACCGGCCCTGGCGGCAACGCGTTTTTTTCGCGCTTGTCGCGTGGAGAGGGTTGTCGGTAGGGTGGGTAAAGTGGGGTCAATTAAATCGGGAAGAGTGCGGATGATTAAAATCGGATATGCTATGACTTCTTTGCTTATCTATATCGAATAAAATTATCTGGCCATAATTTATTCTTGGGTTGCCCGCCATACAATGCACTCTGTCGGGCGATGATTAACGTGGGAAATACCTGCTTTGTAGCGAAAGCAGGTACACGCTACCACTTCCTAGGAAATACTGTTTAGTTAGAAGCTTTCATTTGAGGCCAAAGATATTTTTGGAGTTACCTTTACTGTGGGAATGCGTAAGTGATGTTCATCCGTCGATAGGTGTAGATAAGGATAACTTGCAAATAATCGTTAAAACACGACATGATCTTCTCAGTCCTGCATATTTCTGATCTTCACCGCGACTTGAGCGATGAAGTGGCGAATGAATGGCTACTTGATTCGCTTGCTCGCGATTTTGAGCAATTTGACGAGCAAAACCCCAAAATACTTATGCCTTCACTCTGTATAGTAAGCGGGGATCTTGTGCATGGCATCTCACCTGGCTCCAATAATGCTGATCAAGAGTTGAAAAGGCAGTACGCTCAGGCCGAAGAATTTCTTATTGGTTTGGCAGAGAGATTTTTCGAAGGCGATCGCGAACGAATCGTTATCTTGCCCGGCAACCACGATGTTTGTTTCAATAACGTAATGTCGAGTGTCCAGAGGATCGAAATCCCGGTTGAATCTGAGAAGAAAGAAATGCTTGTCAATGAGCTGTTTGCACCAAGGTCACTGTTACGGTGGTCTTGGCGTGAGATGTGTTTTTTCAGAATTACGAACAGCGATATGTATCGTGACCGATTCCAGCATTTCGCTTCAACTTACTACAGTTTTTATCAGACTAAACGTTCATATCAGTATGAACCAGATCAACAGTATGATGTGTTTGACTTCCCCAATCTTAATTTCTGCGTAGTTGCATTAAATAGCTGCTTTAATAACGATCCGCTCAGACGAGCCGGCGCATTTCACCCCAATACTCTGACGGAAGCATGCCGCGCCTTACGTCATAGTAGCCGTGCAGGGTGGTTGGTAACTGTTGCATGGCATCACAACCTCGTCGGCAGTCCTACCCAAGACGACTATTTGGATGCTGAATTTCTGCAGTTGCTTATAGATGCAGGAGCGTCGCTAGGCTTTCATGGGCATCAGCATTTGCCCGAATGCTTTGATGAGCGCTACAGGCTTGGAAAAAATCCCCGAAAAATTACTATTGTTAGTGCCAGCACGCTATGTGCTGAACCGAAGAATCTAAGACCTGGGGTGCCTCGTAGTTACAATATTGTAGAGTTAGATACAAATGATTGGACAGGAAGAGTGCATCAGCGGCAGATGGTAAATATGCAGATGGCCTTGCCTGTTTGGGGTCCAGGTCATTTTATTAGCACGAACAACTCATTCCTGGATTTCTCACTGTGCAAACCAATCCAAACCAGATCTTCACAGCTTGATGTGCAGCTAGCACTTGATCAAGCAGACAGACTTCTTGGGTCTCAACAATGGCGTGAAGCATTAGAGATTCTCAATGGGATAAAGGACGCCCCGCTTGCACGCCCGCTGTTAGTAAAGGCACTAGAGGAGGTGGGCGACGAACGCCTCATGATCACCACAATGTGGCCACCTATGAGCAACGCAGAAGCGGTGACTCTTGGAGCGGCAGTACTCAATAGCGGGACTCGGGAAGAAGCTGAGTCTTTCATCCGGTTGAGTCTTGTGTCCCACAATGATGACGCAAGTGTTCGTGATATCACATATCGAATTGTTGAGAGGCGACTTAAATGAGCAAAGGGATTGTATTTCAAGCAGACACCCAAAGGATGCTTCGCATTCTTGCGAGTGAGATTTATGACTCACCCCTTGCACTTCTACGCGAAAACTTACAGAACGCATACGATGCAGTTCGTATGCGTTTCGCAGACACTGGCACACTATCTGACGGTGGCCGAATTGATATTCGCGTGGGCAATGGCGAGATATCAATAACGGACAATGGGATCGGAATGAATGAAGAGGTGCTTCGCGAGAACTTTTGGAAGGCAGGCTCTAGTGGCAAACGATCAGACGTTGCACGCCGAGCTGGTGTTGTAGGTTCATTCGGCATTGGGGCAATGTCAAATTTTGGAGTTTGTACACGGCTCACAGTTGAGACGCGCAGAGAGGGGGGCGTGGAAATTTTACGAAGTGTTGCTGAGCGGGATTCACTTAAAATTGCCGAAGAATGTATCAGCTTAGAGCGCATTGTTCTAGAGCGAGATGTTGGAACAACTGTAACTGCTCTCTTGGACAACGAGCATCCTATCAGTCAGGAGCAGGCGTTACTGTATCTACAGCCCTATGTCGGACTACTTCAGGTACCAGTCTATTTTAATGGTGAATTGATTAGCGGTCATACAATCGAATCAAGACTTCCGATTGCCAATCGTATGTTTACTAAGCTTGGTGTGCGAGTCATAAACGATAATCTTTGTGGAGGATCGTTCGATGTGCTGGCAGACTCGAATGGGCAGATTCTTATTTATGTTACTAATGTTACTCTCGGAGGCAATTCTATTGACGGTAATATGGCCCTTGTGCAATCCGGTGGGCAACTCATGGGATTACGATCATTTTTTGGTTTGGCACCTATTCCGGCGATAGGAAGCTATCAATTTGGAGGGTTCGCAAATTTATCTTTTTTACAGCCAACCGCAGGTCGTGAGGCATTGAGTCGTGAGAGTATCGACCAAGTTACTCACCTTGTGAGTCTTGCTGAGAGGTCCGCCTCGGAACTACTCGCTACAACGTCTGGTGCGGATAAGAATAATGCTTTTTTGCAATGGTTAACGTCACATAGTCGGTATGACCTAGCGGGTAAAGTGTCAATTGAGGTGCTACCCGAAAATCAAAATGTACCCCTTGACGATATAAAGACGTACATCGGAACCCGGATCACGCACTATTTCACGGGAAATGATCCGCATATTTTGACGACATTTGCAAATGAGAGCGCGCACCTACTCCGGGTTGCACAAAGTAATCCTCGTCAACAAGTACAACTCCATTACATAACTAATATCCTAAAAATACCTCAGGTACCAAATTCTGCGCAGGTTACACATATATACAAAGGGACAGACCTAACCTTGCGTGAAGCTACTGTCCTAATCCGGATCGCATCAATCTTGCGCGATGACTATTTAATCTCGGATGTTGAACCAGTACTTGCTGATATTTCACACGGGGTTACTGTGCTGCCGGAGAAGCTTGGTGAGCAACTCAAGATTTTTATTGCAAGATCGAGTCCTCTTTTGCCACCACTTCTCGAGTTTTATGACAGGGCATATGAACTTTTTGCACAGTTCATGAAGGATTTTGTCAGGGTTCACATTTACCCGAGGATTCAGCAATTTGTGCCGTCTTCAACTCGAGATGGTGTCGATGCCTTACGGAAAATGTTACAACGAAATCGCGAGTTATACAGCTATGAAGAGACCGATCTAGGAGATTTGGAAGGAGTGCTGGGAGACTATCTATCGGGGTCTGTGAGCCTTGTTCATGTTTTACAAGAAGCCCGCTCTAGAGCAAAGCCACAGACTCAAAGCGTCTCTAGTAATCAAGTTGGTTCGATCGAGCAGGAGGTTCCCGGCATAGCAGAGTCGCCCGTAACGCAGCCAGTTGATGATGGTCTTGAGTTTGGCCCTAGCCCACCAATTATTAGAGACACAATATTGTCAGATATGAAAATATTGACGACAAGTGCAAAATATCCATCACTTAATAACTTTACAATGTTATTAGGGCTATCTGATCGACTCATGCGAACCGAGGCTGAGTTTTTTCGCACTCCTCACACAACTCGAATCCTATGGGGTGGACACCGCGTCGTCTATATCTTTACAGAGGCAACAGGAAGACTTAGCCTCTACTACGATATCGAACTGAGAGAACCTATCGAGCATGCTAAAGCGGGTGGTGGAATGTTTCCAACCACGACGCTGATTACCAAGAAGCGTATTTTTGTTCCTATCCCCGATATGCTGGCCGAAGAGTTTAAGATTGCTGCCGGCCCTAAGCAGTTTTTTGTCCGCTTTGATGTGTTGAGCAGTGATGTGGTCTAATTACGCCACTCGGTGTACGTGCGCGATTGGTTGCGCGAATTACCTGCTATTGATCGTAAGACGATAGGCGAAGACATCAAGACGGTGCAGTTTGGCTGGCCACTGGGCATGCCATTGGTGCGTAAGATGGACAAAGGCTTATGGGAAGTACGCATTCATCTGGAGGGCCGCATTGCACGAGTGCTGTTTACGATGTCAGCGGGCAAGATTGTTTTGCTACACGGGTTTATTAAGAAATCTCGAGTAGCACCGAAGGCCGATCTTGATTTGGCGAAAGACAGAATGAGAGGTAAATGATGAAAGCAAAAAACATAGGCAGCCGCTTCGATGATTTTTTGTGTGAAGAGGCCATGCTGGACGACGCAAGCGCCGTGGCCGTTAAGCGTGTGATCGCTTGGCAGATCGATCAGGAAATGAAATCGCAGAAGCTGACAAAATCCGCAATGGCCAAGAAGATGCACACGAGCCGCGCCGCGCTCAACCGTCTGCTGGATGCCACGGACACCAGCCTGACCCTTACTACTCTATCCAGCGCAGCCTCGGTACTGGGGAAAAAATTGCGCATTGAGCTTGAGCCTGCATAAGTTTACCGGCACAACCCAAAGCATTACCGGAATACCCCGCAATTTACCGAGGCCCGCACAACGCGCTGACCAGATACTTCCGTTCGATCAAGCGCACATCATTGATGCTGTGCAGCAACCTACTCACTTCCGGTTAAATATGCGATACCGAAAGGATTGGATTTATTGTAGGCCATTTTATTTTTCAGGCCCATCTTTCAATTTTTTAATACCAAGCGCACCCAGAACATATTTCTCATACAGCGGTTCGGTGGTGCCGTTTCTCATCTTACGAATAAAGTATTTTTCAAATGCGACTTTAGCAACGTGTACCCACTTGCCTTCTTTGATCCAACTGACGTTACGTGGAGGAATTTGCGGTAGGGCTACAAAGGCGGCCCCGGTATCACCGAAGTCGGCGAGGCAGATTGCGTTCCAAGTGGCTTTATGGCTTGGTTCTTTACCGTCGAGTACGGCGCGAATATTAAGGGCGGCGGCGTGCACCATGCTTTCAATCATGTAGCCGGTTTTGGGTGCGCCGGTGGGTACCGGGGTGGCTTCCACCGGTGGGATCGCGACGCAGACACCGACCGAGTAGATATTTTGATATTTGGGGTTGCGTTGATAGGGGTCGATCAAAATAAAACCGCGTGGATTGGTGAGCCCTTCAATGCCGAGCACGGCATCGATGCCTTTAAAGGCGGGCAGCATCATGCTGTACTTGAAGGGTAGTTCGTGTTGTTTCTTTTCACTGCCGTTGTCGTCGAATTCCGTTACGTACATTTTACCGGCTTCTACTTTGGTGGTCTTGGCGTTGGTAATCCATTTGATATGGCGTTCGCGCATCGCGGATTCCAGTAGTCCTTTGGAATCGCCGACACCGCCTAATCCGAGATGCCCGATATACGGCTCAGCGGTCACAAAAGTCATGGGGACTTTGTCACGAATTTTACGCCGACGCAGATCGGTGTCCATGATGAAGGCGAATTCGTAAGCGGGACCATAACACGACGCGCCCTGCACGGCGCCGACCACGACCGCACCCGGATCTTTTATAAACTGATTCCACGCATCGCCTGCTCGTACCGCATGATCCACATGGCAAATAGAGTGCGTATTGCCTTCGGGGCCGAGCCCTTCTACTTCATCGAACGCGAGCTTGGGGCCAGTCGCAATAATCAGAAAATCATAGTCGACCGTTTTCCCATCAACCAATTCCACTTGATTTTTTTCCGGGAGTAAACGCTTCGCCGCAACCGGAATAAAATTAATTTTTTTGCGCGCATAAAGCGGTGCAATCGGCAACTCAATGTTCTCCCGGGTGCGCCAGTTAACCGCTACCCAAGGATTAGAAGGCACAAAATGAAAATTAGGGTTATTGGAAATGACCGTGAGCGTATCTGTGGGGCGCAGTTGTTCCTTCATTTCATAAGCCATTGGCATGCCACCGATGCCTGCACCCAAGATAACGATATGTGCCATTTTCTTTTTCCTTAAAATGAGTAAATTTATGCGCGGGTTAAAACTTCCATCCAAAACCAATACCCAAGACAATGGGGTCGAGTCGAATACGGGTAATTTTAGCCCTGGTTGCCGCCAGCTTTACATCTGTACCCAAGTAAATTTTTTTAATATCGATATTGATAAAAGTATCCATGCCTACAGCCACATCGAAACCGGCTTGGAGTGCGCCACCCCAGCTATTTCTACTTAGGTCTAATGCGCCCACACCGGGTACATTGAGGTTGACCTGGGAGAAGCGCGTATAGTTCACTCCCACTCCGAGGTAGGGTCTAAATAGCTCATTCGGAATAAAAAATGATATTGAATCTGCAAAAACAGTTGGTCCACGAAAGACACGAAAAGCACGAAAAATTCAAAGTGATAACAAGGTGCAGATGATTACCCGAGGGTGCGTAATTTTATCCATTTAAAAGTTTGATTTATTTCATGTATTTTGTACTTTTCGTGGGCTAAATACGGCCAGCGAAAATTATTTTTTGAATTACGATGCCCCTATTTTATAGAAGGCACGGGGCGTTGTAATTGTCTACGAGCCATTTCGACGATTTCCGGCGGCGCACCCGGCAGATTGATGACGGAGGTGTAGTCGGCGCTTGCGCCCTCACTATCGCCACACTGTCCTTTGGTGATGCCCCGGTTGTGGAGCGCCTTTGCCACTTGCTCGGGTGGTGCGTCTGGCAGATCGATGGCGGCGGAGTAGTCGGCGATTTTGCCGTCAGTATCACCACGCTGTCCTTTGGCGATGCCCCGGTTGTAGAGCGCCTTTGCCACCTGCTCGGGTGGTGCGCCTGGCAGATCGATGGCGGCGGAGTAGTCGTCGATTGCGTCCTCACTATCACCACGCTGTCCTTTGGTGAAGCCCCGGTTGACGAGCGCCTTTGCCACCCACTCGGGTGGTGCGCCTGGCAGATCGATAGCGGCGGAGTAGTCGGCGATTGCGCCCTCGCTATCGCCACGCCGTCCTTTGGTGTTGCCCCGGTTGTAGAGTGCCCGTGCCACTTGCTCGGGTGGTGCGCCTGGCAGATCGATGGCGGCGGAGTAGTCGGCGATTTTGCCGTCAGTATCACCACGCTGTCCTTTGGCGATGCCCCGGTTGTAGAGCGCATTTGCCACCCACTCGGGTGGTGTGCCTGGCAGATCGATGGCGGCGGAGTAGTCGTCGATTTCGCCGTCAGTATCACCACGCTGTCCTTTGGTGAAGCCCCGGTTGTAGAGCGCCTTTGCCACCTGCTCAGGCGGTGCGCCTGGCAGATCGATGGCGGCGGAGTAATCGGCGATTTCGCCCTCACTATCGCCACGCTGCCCTTTGGCGATGCCACGATCCAGAAGAGCTAAGCAAATCAGAGGTGCGAATGATTCATTGATCTGCAGAGCCATTGAATAGGTCTCGCCAAATTTTGGTTGTAAAACTTCTTCTATACCACTAAAAAATAGCGACTGTGCCGCGTCAATTAAACATCGCGCTGCGGAATCTACCGCCACTAACTGCGCCGCTCCCGAGCAAGCTGCGAGCGCTTCCAGCACAGGGACGTCTTTGCGAATATTGGAATTTGTCCCCTTAATTTCGGCCGCCAGGGCGTAAATTAAAGCCTCTGCAGTGCGGCGTATCAGTGCTTGTTGATGTTCGATAAACCAGCGTCTTGCAGCAGCATGACGGGTGTCGTGGCCATACGTTGGAAAGCGCTCATCGGTTAATACCGTGCTATCGATCAATGCATTGATTTCGTCGTCCGACAAGCTCTCGATGAACAAGGGCCGTAGGATGTGCCACCTTTCCGCATCCAAGCGTGGAAAAAATGCCAAGCGTGCAGCAAGGGTGCGGCAACCGCCTTCGAGTTTTTTTAACAGATGATCAAACTCCGGGTAGCGGCCAGTCTGTGCATTGTCGGCTTCTTTACGCAGGTCGTCTTCGGTCTTCAATTCAGCAAGTTTGGCGGGATCGGTCCAGTAGTACAGGACACCGGGGTAGTTAGCGATCATTTGCAACAAGTTTTGTTCGCTAGAGTGTTGAGCGGCGGGCACGTTGTGGAGGACAAAGCTCACCATGCGAGAGCATTCCTCGGCGCTATCTAAGTTGATCGGCGGTAGCTCATACACTTGTGCAGCAGGGTTGGTTTTACAGAGATCGTGGGCGCGCCGGAAAGCTTCTTCTTTATCTTGCGTTGAGTCGACTTCTGGATTGCGAATGGCAAGGAAAACGTGCGTCTGCGGCCACTCGCTGCGGTGCTTTAAAAAACTCTCCAAGGTCGTGGTCTCAGCACGAATTGTCGGTGATTTTTCCCAAGCATCCAGAATCAAGATAATGCGGCGCTCACTTACCCTTGCTACTAAATTGGTGAGTGATAAAGCCTGGTCGTAGGGCAGCGGTGCAATGCTAAGGCCGCCGCTCAATAAGTCTTTTTGGGCACCGGCAAGGCCATCAAAGGCACCACTGACAAGCGACCCGACTCCATCGGGGAACTGTTTTCCGCCAAGTTTATCGAATAATGATCCGATCATCTGGGCAACACGCGGCACCAGTTCGTGCTGGTGGCGATGCCAAAGACTAACGGCCTGCGCGCGCATGCTGCTGTCGGTTAACCAGCGTGCGTATAAGTTCGACACCGCATACAACAGATGGCTGCTCTCGGCACCGGTGGACTCGTGGTAGCCCACGAGACATTCACCGCCATTGGTCAGGCGGCGCGCTAGATCATTGAGCACCCAGGTCTTGCCCATGAGCGGGCGTGCTACCAGGGCTGTCATCCCTGGATTTTCGGCGCGACCCAATAAATATTGAACATGGGCTTCACGCCCAAAAAATTGTTCACTTCGATCTGAGAAAGTATTGTTCACAACACGCTTTCTTAAACTAAGCACACGCAATCGTTATCGCGTCGGATGATAGTTATCTTAACTCAATGCTATGTCTTTTTCGACCGAGAAATCCAGCGCAAACCCTCTTTGGTTAAAGCACCTTACGTGGGCTAAAATAGCTATGTATCCAATGCGGCACCGAGTTAACCGTTTCACCAGGACAGCCTACCCATGCCCATGAGTACCCCGCAATTCACCCAAGCCCGCAAACGCGATGGCCGGATGGTTCCGTTCGATCAAAGCCGTATTGTCAACGCCGTGCAGTACGCGATGCAGGCGTGTAGCGAAGGCAATCTTGCGCTTGACCCGCAGCGCGTCGCAGATGCGGCTATCGCCGCATTGCATCAGCGCATGCCCAGCGGCCATGTACCGCAAGTGGAAGAGATTCAAGACTTGGTGGAAGAGTCACTAATCTTATTGGACTTTCCGAAGACGGCGAAGGCTTACATTCTCTACCGTCACGAACGCGGCAAGATTCGCGACAAGGTGAAAGATGTACCGGCGCACGTAAAGCAACTCGCCGCCGATTCAAAACAATATTTCAAAAACCCGCTGGCGGAGTTTGTGTATTACCGCACCTACTCGCGCTGGATCGAGAGTGAAAACCGGCGCGAGACTTGGATCGAGACGGTGGATCGTTACCTCAGTTTCATGCGCGAAAAATTGGGTGATAAGTTGAGCGATGCCGAATATGCCGAGATTCGCATGGCGATTTTAATGCAGCAAATTATGCCGTCGATGCGTTTGCTATGGTCGGCGGGTGCGGCGGCGCGCAAGAATAGCGTAGCGGCGTACAACTGTTCTTTTATCGCACCGACTAAGCTCGATGATTTTGCCGAGATTATGTTTTTGCTGATGTGCGGCGTGGGTGTGGGTTTTTCGGTAGAAAGTCAGAACGTACAACTCTTGCCCATCATCAAACGCCAAGCCGGACACATGCTGCCGGCGCATGTGGTGGACGACAGTAAAGAGGGTTGGGGCGATGCCTTAAAGATGGGGCTGGCGGCTTGGTACGAAGGCAAAGATGTGCGCTTCGATTACGCCACGGTGCGGCCTGCCGGTGCGCGCCTTTACACGATGGGCGGGCGCAGTTCCGGGCCGGGCCCTTTGCGCGCTTTGCTTGAATTCGCGCGCGTTAAAATCTTGGTCAATCAAGGTAAGCGCTTGGCGAATTTGGATGTGCACGACATCATCTGCAAGATCGGCGAAGTGGTGGAAATGGGCGGGGTACGGCGCTCGGCGCTGATTTCGCTGTCCGATTTTGACGACAAAGATTTGCGCCAAGCCAAGAGCGGGCATTTTTATATCAACAATCCACAACGCTCGATGGCGAATAATTCTGCGGTATACGAAAGGCGTCCACGTGCGGTGGACTTTCTCGATGAGTGGTTGGCGCTGGCTAAGAGCGGCAGCGGCGAGCGTGGAATTTTTAATCGCGGCGGGTTGTCGGAGCAACTACCGGCGCGACGCTGGAAAAATTTTCAGCCGTATTGGGCGCGCAGCGGTGTAAATCCTTGCGGTGAAATTATTCTGCGCTCGAAACAATTCTGTAATTTGACCGAAGTGGTGGCGCGCGCAGACGATACACTAGAGAGCCTGCGTCATAAAATGCGCTTGGCCACCATGCTCGGCACTTACCAATCGACCTTGACTGATTTTCCGTATATCAGCGCGGATTGGAAAAGTAATTGCGAAGAAGAGCGCTTATTGGGCGTTTCTATTACCGGCCAATGGGACTGCCCGACGGTGCGCGATGCGGCGGTGCTGCGCGAATTGCGCGAGCAGGCGATTACTGTAAATCGCGAATACGCCGCGCGTTTCGGCATCAATGCCGCCACGGCGATTACCTGCGTCAAGCCCTCCGGCACCGTATCGCAATTGGTGGATTCGGCTTCCGGTATGCATCCGCGTTACGCCAAATTTTATGTGCGACGTATCCGCATCTCCGCCACCGATCCGCTGTTTGCAATGTTGAAAGAACAAAAATTTCCATATCAACCCGAAGTCGGCCAATTGGAATCTTCCGCCACCAGCTTTGTGCTGGAGTTTCCCGTCGCAGCGCCGCCCGGCGGCACCACGCGCGCCGATCTAAATGCGCTGGAGCAATTGGAATTTTGGAAGCAAGTAAAACTTAATTTTACCGAGCACAATCCCTCGGTCACCATCACAGTGGCGGAGGACGAATGGATCGCCACCGCGCATTGGCTGTACGACAACTGGAACTTAGTGGGCGGTTTGTCGTTTCTACCCGGTTCAAATTCAGTGTACGAACTCGCGCCCTATGAAGAAATCAGCGAAGACGAATACCACCGGCGCGTGGCCGATTTCCCAGCGGTAGATTTCTCACATATCGTAGCTTACGAGAAAGTCGACAACACGATGGGCGCAAAGGAATTCGCCTGTGTGGCCGGAAAATGCGAGATCGACCCGGAAGAAGGATCGGTTTCGAGTGCGTCGGGGCGTTAAATGAGCGCGCTGTAAATCTTAATGTTTTCTGTTAATGTCCCAAAACGCGCGCAGTGTTATGGCGGGGAGCTTAATTAGGATGAGACATGCAAAGACTGCAACGTGGCTTTACCTTATTCGAATTGATGCTGGTTGTGACGATCATCGGCATCTTGGCCGCTGTCGCTTTTCCGGCTTATCAGGATTATGTTACGCGGTCCCGCGTGTCCGAGGCACTGACTTTGGTCGAACCGGTCAAGAAGGCGGTCAGTGATTTTTATGATCGATGGGGGGTGTTCCCTGAAAATAATTTTCAAGCAGCGCTGCCTGCGCCGAACAGCTTCATTGGAAATTATGTGCAATCTATTACGGTTGCGGATGGAGCGATACGGATCGCCATGAGGCATTCAACTCGGCTCGCTGGTATCGGTGGCAAGACACTCAGCTTGAGACCGGCATTCAATACAACCTATCCGACAGGCCCGCTGGCCTGGGTCTGCGGAAACAGCGCAATGCCTCAGGGATTAAGTCTCGTAGGACAGAAGGCAGATGCCAGTGTGTCCATTGAGGATAAATATTTACCGGCACCCTGTCGAGCTTTGAAATGAATTGGACGCATCGCTACTTACTGCAACGACCGCGTAGACGCACGCAGTATGTTGAGGTGTTGATGGTATTTTTCATCATTGCCTTGCTGTTATCCATAGCAGTGCGAGAAGCAAAAGTGGCGCTGGTTAAGGCGAAGGGAGTGAGCTTGTTTTACGATTTTGGAACGGCGCGCGTAGCGCTGGTCGAATCGTTTGCACTCAATGGTTTTTGGCCGGATCGGCAGGCGTTTAATTTTTCAACCGAGCATAACGGCGTATTGGAAGCACAGGCCGTCCACGGTGTGATTAACCTGGAGCGACAGGGTCGGCACGAGGATGGTGCGAATAACATTTTAAGTTTGCGCCCAGCGCTGGGTACATCCGGCGCGACGGTGTTGTGGGTCTGCGGCAATGCAGCCGTGCCGCCAGGGATGCAAGTTTCCGGTGTAAACCAAACTACCTTGAAGCCAGCGGAGTTATATGTTGTATGTCGCTAACGTGCAGTGGTCACTGTGCTTGTGTATGGACCTGCTCGGTGGATGGGGGCTAGCGTGCCGATTAAGCTAGCGTTCACCACGCCGTCAGAACGGGCGCAATTTTATCAAAATCTTGCAAGCCTCATCCGCGCGGGAATCCCTTTGGTGGAGTGTTTCGACATTTTAAAACAGGACAACGAAAACCCGTTCCTTGCACAGTCCATCACCGCGCTGCAGAGTCGGGCGCAACAGGGTTTATCCCTATCGGAATGTTTTGCACAGAACCCGTTCCTGGGCAACGAATTTGCCCAACGCCTTTTACGCGATGCACCAACATCCGAAGATCAATTTTTAGTTTTAATGGCCTTGGCCGATGAGCAAAAACATACGGCATTGGTCAAAAGTGTTAAGCGTAAGCTATTGTTTTGGCCAATGGTCTATTTATTGTTTGCAGGATTTTTCTTGCTCATTTTATCGATTTTTGTACTACCGGCGTTCCAGAGTTTTTACGATGGGTTTGGTGTGACGCTACCCTTGCCGACGCGGATCATGTCACTTTTCGGCCCCTATGGATTTTTGATGGGAATAGGCTTGCTAGCACTATGGTATGGTTTATACCGATCCAAGCGCGCAAGCGCTCAGGCGGTAAGGGATCGGATCTTGATGTGGCTACCGGTACTCGGTGCGCTGCGGAAGAAAATAGCGATGCACCAATTTCTGCGTTTGCTTTGTTTGCTATTGCTCCGAAAAGTACCCGCAGCGGAAGCATTGACCTTGGCCGCCAATTCACTAGACACACAATATATCGCCCAAGCTTTGCAGTCAGTGCCACAACGTGAGCATCGAACACTGCTGGATCAATTGCGAGCGATCCAGGTGGTGCCAAAACAGTTCATCAAATTGATAGAAATTGCTGAAAGAACCCAAACGCTGGACGCAGTTTTAGTGGAAGCGGTTGATACTAACGGCAACGCGATGCTGGACAAAATGTTGCGCTATCAGGATCAAATCGAATTGCTATTTAAATTGGGTATTGGCGTGCTGTTTGCCTTGATTGCAATTGGCGCTTATTTACCGGTGTTCCGCATGGGTGCGGTATCTTAATTTTAGGAATAAGCACATGCGAAATTCAGGTTTTACGCTGATTGAATTAATGATCGTGGTCGTCATCATGAGCATCCTCGCTACTTTGGCGTTGCCGTCCTATCAAGATCGCATTATCAAGACGCAAGTGGGAGAGGGGCTAGCGCTTGCGGAAGTGGTCAAGCACGCTCTGGCCGATTACTACGCTAAGTATGGACGGCTGCCGAAAGACAATGCCAGCGCAGGATTGCCCGCGGCACAAAAAATTATTGGAAATTATGTGAGCGCCATCGCCGTCGCAGACGGTGCCATTAATATTACGCTAGGTAATCGCGCTAATAAACATGCGGTCGGTAAAGTGCTGACGCTCAGACCGGCCATCGTCGCGGATGCCAAAATTGTACCGATTGCTTGGGTCTGCGGTTTTGCGAGCGTTCCGCATGGAATGGTTGTCGTGGGCAAAAATATCAGCTCGTTACCCGAATACCATTTGCCATTGGATTGTCTAAAGTAACGGCAATCGCTCTAAATTTCTCGGTTCTCATAGCAGGTTTGGTATGTATTTTATGGCTGGTCAAACGGTATGCGAATTGGGATAGACCTCGGCGGCACAAAAATAGAAATCATCGCCCTGGACAGATCCGGCATCGAGCTGTTGCGGCGGCGCGTCGCCACCCCGCGAGGCGATTATATGGCGACGCTGCACGCGGTAGTGGACTTGGTGCAGGGTGTTGAGTCTGAATTAAGGCAACAAGGTTCTATCGGCATCGGTACACCCGGTGCCATTTCACGCGCTACGGGTCGAATGAAAAATTCCAATTCGGTCTGCTTGAACGGCCAGCCAATTTTGCGCGACTTAGAGCAGCTTTTAGGGCGCAATATTCGCATTCAAAACGATGCCAATTGTTTTGCGCTATCCGAAGCAGTGGATGGTGCGGCTGCTGGATTATCGGTCGTGTTCGGGGTGATACTCGGCACCGGCGTGGGCGGTGGTATCGTCGTCGATGGCCGTGTATTGACCGGTGCCAATGCCATCGCCGGCGAGTGGGGGCATAATCCGCTGCCTTGGTCTGGCTCCGATGAGCTACCCGGAGCTGCTTGCTATTGTGGTAAATCAGGTTGTATCGAAACCTGGCTCTCCGGCCCCGGAATGATGCGGCACCATGCCCATCCCGATTGGGATGCAGCGCGCATTGTTACGGGTGCGGCGGCGGGCGATGCCGCTTGCGAGTTAACACTGGCGCGGTATGAAGATCGCCTTGCGCGCTCTTTGGCGCAGGTGATTAATGTGCTCGATCCCGACGCGATCGTACTGGGTGGCGGTCTATCAAATGTTGCGCGTTTGTATCAGAACGTTCCCAAGTTGTGGGGCCGGTATGTGTTTTCGGATCGAGTGGATACGCGCTTGCTGCGAAATCGGTATGGTGATTCCAGCGG